>JAFWDS010000003.1 GCA_017516075.1 Candidatus Saccharimonadota bacterium | reverse complement strand
CACTTGGTGGACCACCATAGTTTTGTGGAGCACCATAGGTTACTGCGATATGGATACTTTCAGCTCCATCAATAGTTACAACCTTATTGCCAGCTGGCACTCCATAATTATAAAAGGCACCTTCTTCGTTATATGAACCAGCATAAGACTTCTTAGTTACAGTACCAGTAGTTTCGGTTTCGGTCGCTTCGTATGCTACTAGGTTAGTAGATTTACCATTCGGGAAGGTTAATCCATTACCGTCAAAGTTTACATTTAACTTACCAGCTACGGCGGAGGATGGATGCACCAATGCGTATATTACTTGCCCGCTATAAGTATCCGCTGGTTGAGTCTTAGAGATATATGCGGCATAAGTAGTAGTAAGCTTAACTCCACCAGTAGACTCAGTCATGTCAGTTCCTGAGTTCTTATGAGCTACTTTGACGTATTCATTTGGGACTACATGGTATTGTGAAAAAGATGCCTGAGTGGCAGATTGTTCTGCTGTACTCGGAAGGTCTACGTTTGGAGCAAAATCAATCGTAAAAGCATTAGTGCCAGTTGTATCACCAGAATCCTGAGATATTGCTAGTTTCATAGCCCAGTTAGATATATCAGGATTACCAGCAGATGTAGCTATACCAGATTCTATGGCGGAGTTTCCACTAGCAGTTGTCCCCACTAGTTTATTACTATTTGTTCCTCCTACTTCATCACCGGTGTATCCTGCCGCATAGATAGCAAACCCTTCCGCGTCATTGCAAAAAGCATGCAAAGTAGTAGTACCAATGTTTGCTTGGTAAGTGCCATTAGTGATCTCGGCATTATGAGACGTCATCCCAGTCCCACTCATAGAACAAGACACCGGAACGGTAATATTAATTTCATCTACCACATCATCAGCAGAAACATAATTAGAAATAAGCAATGCTCCAGCAATAATCGTAGTAATAAATGGTATTCCGGCTATTATAAGTGTATTATTTTTAGTCATCTAGACCTTTCCTTCTTTATACTTTTATCATACCACAAGCTTTTTGAAAAAGCTAGGATTTGGTAGACATAATGGCATTATTGCATAATACAAAAACCGGAAAGAATAGTTTAAGCGTCTTGCTGGATTTCTTGGATTTTTCTCAACGTATCGACATATTCATCGGATTCTTCGTCGAGCGAGGCTAGGTATTTAGTCAAATCGGAGACTTTTTGTTTTTTGGTTTCCTTTTGATAGCGGGCGAGCAGGTCTTTGGCTTCTTGCTCGTAATCAGTCGCAGAGCCAGAGTCATGCTCGGAATTAAAAATGAGCTCTAATTCGGATAGTTTAGTGTCGTCGTCGGGGATTTCTAACGGAATAATAGTTTTGGTGACGCCGCCAAAAATCTTCAAAGCAAGGAGGGAGTTTTCGAGCTTTTGGATGTGGTCTGGCTGAATAGTGGTCTGGGGTTTTTTGAGGTAGCGTTTGGGGGCTTCGGAAAGCTTCTTTTCCAAACGCGCGCCTTTGTTGCGTAAAATCTCCACGTCGATGCCAAGCTTTTTGGCAACTTTTTCTTCGTAGGCGGCTTTTTCTACTTCATCTTTGACATAGCCTAAGAGTTTGAGTGCCAGGTCGGAGTATTTGCGTTTGCCGGAGGCGGTGATGAGATTTAAGCTTTCTTCGTATTTTTTGAGTAGCCAATCTACCGCTGGGACACTTTGATTTACGGCGGTTTGCCAGAGTTTGGGATCTTTTTGAATCAGCTCGTCAGGATCTTTGGCGCCATGGTAGTCGGAAATCACGGTGAGGTCGATGCCGAGTTCACCAGCTAGCATAATGGCACGCTCGGTAGCTTTGACACCAGCTTCGTCGCCGTCGTAGGCCAGGCGAATATCGCTGGTGAGATTGGATAAAATCTTTAAGTGCTGCTCGGTCATGGCGGTGCCAGAAGTGGCGACGGCTTCTTTGACTCCGGCTTGATGCGAGGAGATCACATCCATGTTCCCTTCTACGATGACGACAAAGCCGCTGCGACGGATAGATTCTTTGGCCTGATAGAGACCAAAAATAAATCTAGATTTGTTGAACAATAAAGTTTCTGGAGTGTTGAGATACTTTGGTTCACCCTTCCCTATGATGCGAGCAGTAAAGCCAATCACGGCGCCGCTAGTATCGATAAACGGCACTGTCATGCGGTCGCGAAAGAGATCGGATTTAAAACGATTCAAGAGGCCGGCTGTTTCTAGCTCGGCGAGGGTAAAGCCGCGTTTTTTGAGAACTTCGACCATGGCTTTGCCGGAGCTGGGCGCGTAGCCGATTTTAAATTCGGCGACAGTTTTGCGATTGAGGTTACGCTGATAGAAAACGTATTCGCAGATGGTTTTGTTACGGACGAGGCAGGCTTGATAATATCTGGTGGCAAGGGCGATGGCTTCTTTGGCGCGAGTTTTCTTGCGCGCAACGGCCGAGTCACCTCCCTGGTATTTGGAGATATCTACTCCGGCGCGTGCGGCAAGTTTTTCAAGAGCCTCTTTGAAGCTGATACCTTCGACTTCCATGACAAAAGTAAAAATATCACCACCTTTGTTGGCGGAAAAATCGTGCCAGATGCCCTTTTCAGGAGAAACCATAAAACTGGGTGTTTTGTCGACACCCCAGGGTGAACGGCCTTTGAGAGTACGGCCGGCGCGTTTTAACTCTACGTATTGACCCACCACATCTTCTACGGACAAACGCGATTTGATTTCGTCCTTTAGGTCATACATAGTTTTATTATAACATCTAGGGCTTGGTTTATGGTATAATGTGATTATGGAAGGACAAGATTATTTAAATCAGATTTCCGCCAAGGCTCGACCAGTTAAAAAAGAAAAAAGTGGAATACTGCATTCAAAGTTTTTCATAGTGGGCGCGATTGGCTTGATTGCATTAACGATAATTATTATTTTGGGAGCAATACTTGGGAGCAACAAGGGTGATGAAAAAAATCTCGCCATCAAGTTGGCATTTCATCTAGAAGCTACGGCCGAAGCTATTGAAACATATCAGCCGAATTTGAAATCATCGGAACTACGATCTAATAGTGCATCTTTAAAGAGCGTGTTACTTGATACCAACAAAAACTTGACCGATTATTTGGCTGCAAAATACGATTTCAAGGAAAACAAGTACAAAGATTTGTCTGAAAAAGCAGACAATGCAAAGGAAGAATTGGAGACTGAACTATTTGAGGCGAAGATTAATGGATATCTCGACACGGCGTTTGCGCAAAAAATGGCATACGAAATATCGATAATCATTAATGAAGAGACAACAGTGCACCGCAAGACTGGTAATTCTACTCTTCAGGAATTACTAGATAAATCTTATGATAGTCTGGAAAATCTATATGATAAATTTAATGATTTTTCAGAAGCTAAATAATTATTATAAGGAGTTTTATGGCTAAATCAGAAGAAGCTGCCAAGTTGGCAGAAAAACAAGGATTAAAAGAGGAATTCATTGAATTCATCAATCGTGGTTCGATGATTGACCTCGCGGTAGGTGTGGCTGTAGGTGGTGCATTTACGGCAATTGTTAATTCCCTAGTGAATGACATCGTAATGCCAATCGTAGGTTTACTACTTGGTGGCGTAGATTTTACCGGACTCGCTATTCGCATACCTAATTTCTTTGGTACTGGCGACGAGGCTGTAATTGCCTATGGTAATTTTATCCAGAATGTAGTGCAGTTCCTAGTGATTGCATGGGTGATTTTCTTGGTAATCAAGGCTATGAATAGAATGAATCGCCGACGCGATGCTAAGAAGGCTAAAAAAGAAGCAGCTGAGAAGAAAGCATAATTATATTTTTTCGGCGTTGAAACATGCGCCGCATAAAAAATACAACAGGTCAGGCGGACTCGCCCTGATATTGCAGTATCAGATTCTCGTCCGTGACTGTTGTATTTTTTATCGGGCAGTTTCAAAATGCCTCAAAACTATAATTATGCTTTCTTTTTACTGCGTCATGTTGTAGCTTAGTCTTATTAAGTCCTCGATTTCTTGGGGGCTTAATTGGCCGGCGAGGACGATTTCGATGCCACCTTTGCCGTAATAGCGAGAGTCCATGACAGATTCGTATTTTTGTTTGAGATTGTCACAGAGTCTGATATCGCAACGAACTTCAATAGTGTTTCTGTGCATCACTAGGAAAGCTAATGTGCCTTTATAATAGATTTCACGGTTGGGCTCGGATTTGACTTCGTATGGGCCAATACCGCTTATTTTAGAAACGTCAAGTACCATTTTAACTCCTCTATTGAACCATTTATATCGTCCAAAGCGCGGTGGTTCTCCGGCTTGGTGAATTTCTTATGCAAAGCGTTTTCAAAATAAATTTTCCAGGCGGAAACATCGAGCATGCGGTAGTGAAGCTTCTTATCTAGCTCCGGCATTTCGCGTTCAATAAATTTGCGATCTTGATGGATGGAATTGCCGGCGAGGTAGATTTCTTTGCCGAAGTTTTGTTCGATGAAATCGAGTAGTTCCCTTTCGACTTCCTGGATTGGTTTGCCGGATTGATTCTGGGCGATGAGAGCATTACGAGATTTGCTGTTTTTCTCCCAGAAATCTCCGACCATACGTTCTTCCATGAGTCTATCGTCTACCTTCACGACTGCTTCGTAGGTGGCGATTTGATTTAGCTTCATGTCGGTTGCGATAGCTGCGACTTCACAGATTTTGTCTTTTGCTGGATCGAGACCAGTCATTTCAAGGTCGATCCATAATAGCTTGGCTTTTTTCATTACATTTCCTCCGGGATATTAATACCTAAAATGCCGAGTCCGTGGGTCATGACGTCGAGATAAGCCTTTACGAGTTTTAAGCGAGCAGACTCTTGGTCGCTGCCGATGACTTCGCAATTCTCGTAAAAACGGCTGAAACATTGGGCTAACTCATACAGAAAGTTCGCCACTTTGTGCGGGGCCATTTCGGCCACTGCCTCGTCTAATACTGCAGTGTACTCGAGAAGTTTCTTCATAAGATTGCGTTCTGCGCGGGTCCTGGCCAAACTACTTTTTTCAGGACCGGCAAGCCCGTCCTCGACGTCATACGCTGGGTGTCCGGGAAAGTCTGCCCCTTGGGCAGCTTTCTCGGCGCCGTCAGGAATATACGTCTCGGAACGGTCTAACCGAAAATTGTCCTTGAAAAAAGTATGTTTGGTCACCCGCGCAGAGCCAACCTTATCTAAAATCTTCTTGGCGCGGACGCAGGAGTAGAGAAGGTAGGGGCCAGAATTGCCTGTCATTTTGACGGATTCTGCTGGATCGAAGATGATGTCGCCGCCCATTTTATATTTCAAAAAGGCGTATTTCGTAGCGGCGAGGGAGATGGTTTCGTCGGGAGAATCGTATTCTGTTTTCAGCGCGGAACGGACCATGTCGAGTACGTCAACAGCTTTCAAGAAGTTGCCTTTTCTAGAAGACATTTTGACGCCACCTTTTAATTTCACGAGACCGTGGATTAGGTGCGTGGTTTTTTCTACTAGCTCTGGGGCGTATTGTTCGACGGATTTTAGGACTACTTTCATATAATCTAATTGTTCAGAGCCGGTAATAACAACGGATTTGTCAAAATGATAATCCTGCCATTTAGTGAAAATTAGGCCGACATCTTTGGTTTCGTAAGTTGGAACACCTTCTTTGTTGATAAAAACTCGGGTATGAAGACCAAATTTGTCGCCGTTAAAGATGACGGCGCCGTTCGAATACTCGTAGACACCTTTATCTAGTTCCGCTTTGACTTTCTCGAGACCGAGACTAGCGACGGTGGATTCTGGATAATACTTATCGAAATGAACACCGATAGAATCATAGAATTGCTTGAAATAATCGTAGGATAATTCTCTGCCTCGCCAATAAAGCTCCGTGAGTTCAGGAACCGAAAATGGTTCTTTCTCGGAACGCTCCCTCGCACCTGTCGTTACAGGGCTCGGTCGCTCCGCGTTTGCCACGTCGGCAAACATGCTCCTCGAAAGAACATTTTTCGGTTCCCCAGCTGCGTTTACTCGATATATTTCTTTATTTAGTTTGATGATTTCCTGTTTCGCATTTTCATCATCTTCATAAGCGGCAGTTCCTTCAATATAACACTTCGCAATGTCTTCAATGGTTAAGTTTTCGATTGGCTTTTTTTGCAAGGCGTACATGGTTTTGGCGACATGAAGGCCGACATCGCCACCGAAGTTGGCCCTGATGACTTTGGCGCCGGCGTATTCGAAAAGTCTGGCGATGGAGTCGCCGACGATACTAGTATATAAATGACCAACGTGCAAAACTTTGAAGGGGTTGGGATCGCTAAATTCGCAGATGACCGTCTGGTCCTTATATTCCTCCGAAGAAAAGTTCGCGTTGAAATCATTAATTGCGTTATTCAAATAATCATCTGATAAAGTGAAATTCAAGAAGCCGGGAGTCGTCACGCTCACAATAGTGCTTTTTCGGAACGCTCCCTCAGGCCCGTCGTTACGGGCTTCGGTCGCTCCGTATTTGGCCCGTCGCCAAATATGCTCCTCAAAAGCACTATTTGTGAGCTTTTCAGCGATGGCCATTGGATTTTCATGTAATTCTTTCGCGAGTTTGAGCGGAGCGTTTGAGGAATAGTCGGCATCGATGTTCTCTGGAGAAGGGGTCACTTCTGGGTCAAAATCTAGACCATAAAGGTCTTGAATAACTTTTTTAAGAGCGTCTTTTATCGCTTGCATAAATATATTATACCATAATTTATAGGGATGTGATATAATGGTGATGTCGCGGGTATCGTATAGCGGCTATTATGTATCCTTCCCAAGGATGAGATTGGGGTCCGACTCCCCATACCCGCACCAAATTCATATTAAATTCGCCCATCTGGGCGATTTTTCGGTTTCGCTCGTCCAATAGACGCGCTTCAACCGAAGAAATCACCCATCTGAACGAATTTAATTATGAATTACTTTTGTTTTAGAAATAGCATTTCATTTTCAAATGGATACTTAGTCGGCGGGTTCTTCGATAGGAGTTTCGACAAGATTGGGGTTTTTGAGCGTAATGTATTCGTTAATCTTCCCTTCTTCACGAAGAGCGTCGAAGCGTTTGTCTAGTTCGGTGAATGGGACTTTGATGGAAACGAAATTGACTTGATTCTCAGTCTTTTTGATAAGTTTGACAAAATAGTAGCCGTCACCATTCATGGAAATGAATTTGCCACTACTCTCATCTGGCTCGAGTTTCATGGCCTCAAGGGCACGGCCGCCATCAATGTTTTTATTGTCGACTAGACCGCCGGTTTCCTCATAAATAATAGCGTCGCCGAGTTGCTCTGCGACATTCTTATAATCATTACCGTTTTCTTTGAGGAGAGCCTCGACCTTGCTGGCAGTTTGGTTGGCTTTTTCGTCGATTTTGATTTCGACTTTGGATTTGGTAAGGGACAGGCGCAGCATGTGGTTGTATTCGTCTCGGCTGAGACCAAAGTTGTCTTCGATGATTTTGGTGAATCCTTCTGTACTACGATCGATGCCGCCGATTTTGAGGTGACGTTCGAATTCGGAGTCGATTTCCTCGTCTGAGATGGTAATGTCTGATTCTTTGGCGAGTTGACTGGCGTAGGTGTATTTTTCGGCTTCGGAGAGGGCAGACTGCTTATACTCATAGCGCAAAGTGTCTAATGATTCTTGGTCGAATTGGCTGCCAGATTGGCGTTCGATAGAAGTCATGCTGCTGCGATAAATCATGAGATAATCAGAAAATGGAACATTGTGAGAATCGACATTTGCTACTGGAACTGGGAAAATTTTGGTGACACGAAAAAGAAAATCGTCGGTCATGCCAAATTGATACAGAGCTAGCCAGCCACTAATAAAAATCATCGCAAAAATGATAAGAGCAATCAAAATAGTGTTAATAACTATGCGATGCTTGGTCCATTGAAGAGGATACTTGAATTTGCGACCGGCGGCGAGGACTTCCTCGCGGCGCTCTTCAACCTTCTCTTGCTCAGTCTTCTTGTCGTCTTTCTTCTTGAGTAGTTTCATAATATAATCCCTTGGTGATCCGGGTGCGAGTCGAACGCACAACCTCTTCCTTAGGACGGAATTGCTCTATCCATTGAGCTACCGGACCGTATAATAATTATACCATAAACCTTGAGATGGTGTTATAATAGTATTATGCATAAGGTTAAAAGCACGATTTTTATTATGTTGTTCTTGCTGGTGACGGTAGGGATGGGGGTGAGCGTATGGTGGTCGATTGATGGCGAAAAAGGTGCGGATTATGTGGTAGAAACGAATGTACCATTTGCGCCATTTGAATATTACGAGAATAGGCAGGTTGTAGGGGTGGATGTAGATATCGTGAATCGAGTTGCCAAAAAATTAGATAAAACAATTCAGGTAAAAAACGTTGAATTTGATGTGATTATTGACAATGTTGAGGCTGGTAAGATTGCTGATGCTGGAGCGGCCGGGCTTACTATTACGCCGGCGCGAGCCGAGAAGGTGAATTTTACGATTCCCTATTATGATTCGGTGCAATATGTGATTTTCAATAAAAACATGCCGCCATCTCTACGTGATGATCATGTAGTGTGGGAAGCTTTGGCTGATGCAAAACTTGGCTCGCAGATTGGAAGTACGGGGTATCTATTTGTTGAAGACGAAATCGAAAACGGAGTACTAGCTGGGACTAGTACAACTATTAAAGGCATCGATTCACATCAATTGGCGGCGGATGCGATTTTGGCACATATTATTGATTATGCGGTAGCGGATGAATTGGCGGCGAAGTTTATCATTGATAAGAATCCTGATTTGGAAGCTTTGCCGCTGTATTATTCTGGAGCGACGAGAGAGTTGGACTATCCAGTAGAAGAATCGTATGCAATTGCGGTGAATAAAGATAGAACGGAGCTGCTCGAGGCATTTAATGAAGTGCTCAGCGAAATGCTGACCGAAGATGCTGAGGGCAAGACCGAAATCGATAGATTAGTATTAAAACATATGGGGTTAGTCAATGAATAACTTTTTTGAAAAAATCGCAGAACTATTTAGTACACCGGCATATATTGAGTCTTTACTACATGGGTTTTTGCTGACGATTCAGATTTCGTACTTTGCGATTCTGATTGGAATACTACTCGGTACGATTATTGCCCTAATTGACGTTGCGAAACCATCAAAATGGTTGGTGATACCGAAGTTTATTTGCAGTGTTTATACAACAATTATCCGCGGAACACCGATGGCGTTGCAGCTGTTTATTATGTTCTTTGTGATTTTTGCGTTCAAGGGATTCCCGAGTATTATCACAGCTATCATCGCTTTTGGGCTAAATTCGGCAGCTTATACGGCTGAAGTGATTCGGGGCGGAATTCTGTCGGTAGATTCTGGTCAAACAGAAGCTGGGTTGGCACTAGGACTCTCGCAAAGGACGATTTTCTTTAAAATTGTGGCACCACAGGCGATTAAGAACATCATTCCGGCACTTGGAAATGAGATTATTACAGTGATTAAGGAAACTGCAATCGTGAGTATGGTGGGGATGTACGATCTTAATATGGCGGCAAAGGATATTGGTTCTGGACAAAACATGGCGAGTTATATTGTACCGATGTTCGTGGCGGCGCTATTCTACCTCGCAACGATTTACATAATCACGTTCATCGTGAAGCGGATTGAGAAGAGTTTGAGAAAAAGTGATTTGAGGGCGGAGGCATAGATGGAAAACAAGGATACGGATTTGATAGTCAAGAATTTGCGGAAGTCCTTTGGCAAGAATAAAGTGCTAAATGGGATTAATTTTGAACTGAAAGAAGGTGAGAGGGTGGTGATACTAGGGCCATCTGGCTCCGGTAAGTCCACGTTCCTTCGGTGTATCAACTGGATGGAAGTGCCGACTTCTGGCGAGATTTATCTAGACGGAGTGCTAATTACTGAAAAAAATATCCGCAAGATGCGCCGAAATTTGGGAATGGTATTCCAGCATTTTAATCTGATTTCGAATATGACGGTAATGGAAAACTTGACTTTGGCGCCTTTGAAACTGAAACTCATGAAACGAGATGAGGCTGAAAAGAGAGCAATGGAGCTTTTGAAACATATTGGTTTGCCTGGTAAGGCCAATGCCTATCCTGCTTCCCTTTCCGGTGGACAGAAGCAGAGAGTCGCGATTATTAGAGCGATGATGCTGAATCCGGAAGTATTGTTATTTGATGAGCCAACCTCGGCACTAGATCCGGAGTCGATTGAGGATGTGCTGAGTTTAATTCGCGAGCTGGCGGATAGGGGCATGACTATTATGATAGTAACGCATGAGATGAGTTTTGCTAAGGAAATAGCGACTAGAATTGTATTTATCGATAAGGGACGAATCATTGAGGAGGGTACGCCAGAGGAATTCTTCTCGCATCCAAAAACTCCTAGAGTCCAGGAGTTTTTGAAGAAAATCTTATAAACTAGGCTACAGGAGTTGGAGGGGTAGGGGGAGTTTCTGGTGTTGGTTCGGCTGGAGTTGCTGGCGCTGGCTCATTTGGAGTTTCTGGCGCAGGAGCAGGCGCAGGTGTAGGTGTAGCCACTGGTGGTTCTGGAGTAGGAGGAGCTGGGGCTGGAGCTTCAGGTGTTGGAGCAGGTTGTGCAGGAGCTGGGGCTGGAGCTGGGGTAGGTTGTTCTGGGGCGGGAGTAGGCTCGGCTGGAGCTGGTTCTGCTGGCGCAGGCTCGGCATAGTTTTCTGAAGGACCTTCGAGCTCGGCTTGTTTTTCTTTGAGCTCGGCATCTTCTTCTTTTTGAATCTCAACATAGGCTTTGGTGAGTTTTCTGATATGTCTTGATGTGATGATGATTTTGATAACTAGATAAAGGAAGCAAATTGGACCAAGCATTAGGGCAATCATAGACTTAAGCAAGAACCAGGCTATTGAGACGATAGTCATAATGGTACCTTTGCCTTGGTATGACACGTAGCCGTATTCAGTTTCTATGGTATAAACATTGTCATTGTAGCCTTTGTTAGGATCGCCACCTTTATTGAAATTCATGGCAAAGAAGCCAACTGGTGCGAGGACAATTCCAAGAAGGATTGGCCAATAGGTTTCGAGGTCTAGATTATTGAGAACAACGAAGGCTACGGCAATAGCGACGCCAAGTATTAGGCCGCCGAAGAGTTTCATATATAGTTTGGTACGATAATGAATCAAATCGTTAAGTAATTGATTGTATTTGTCTTCGAAACTGGCGGAGTTGGCATCGTGTACGCATTCATTGCACATGCCTCCGTTTTGCTGAAAACAATCTTTGCAGAGACCCTTGCCGCAATTTTTACATTGCCCAACCGCTTCGCGATCAGTGTGATTAAAGCATTTCATGGATAATCCTTATGTTATTTATGGGTATTATAGCGTTGTTTTGGGCGATAGTCAATAAAAATGAGCAGTAAACATTAATTGTAGATATTATGCTATAATTAGTTTATGAAGCAAAGAGCTAATAGTTTACGCCTGTGTCTCTTGGGTCTGACCTTATTTTTTGTGATTAATATAATCTGTGCTTCTTGTTTCACTCCCGCCTTCGCGGAAGAATTTAATAAATGTGGTGGAGTAGATACTTCTATCATTCAATGCGATGAGGGTGGAGAT
>JAFWDS010000019.1 GCA_017516075.1 Candidatus Saccharimonadota bacterium | reverse complement strand
TTCTCTCTAATAGTGTAAAATGTTTATGAGACATAGCTCACCTCCTGTTTATTGGTTTGTAATTCAAATACCATTTTACAGGATGATACGGGTTATGTCTCTTTTTTGTGAAAAGTCTTGGCTTTTAAGTTAGAATCTAAGGAAAACTTCTTGACATAATACCCTAAAGTAGTATAATCATAATTAATAGAAACTCCCGAAAGTTGCTAGTCTTCTACTCCGGAGTTTCTTTTTTATAGAAGAGTTTTAACTTGTCCATATTATAGCAGAGCAGAGGCGGAGCCGCTATTGATGGCGGTCTTGGGATTCAAATAGAACCACTTTAACCAGGGTGTCTTTCTGGAATAAGAAGATGCACCTTAGGCACCGGCCGATACCGTACACCTAATACTGAAGCCGCTGTACTTATCGTTGTAATTGGTACCTGGGGTCACGTTGGAACTATGCAGGGACAGGTAGTACGAATAGTTGATATCGTTCGCAGTAGACGACCAATAGTAGCCGTAACTACCTCTATTATACGCCGACGACGTATAGAAGTTGCCGGAGTAGAGGAAGTTATTTGGGTAAGACCTGAAGGCTTTAGACATGACCGCGCCTGTTGGGGTAGAGGAAGAATTCGCAGTGGCACCACCTTCTGGACCACCAAGAGCAACGCTTAACGCACCGAAACTATTAGTTGCAGTAGATTGATTACCTATTGGTAATCTCCAACCAGTTGGGCATAGAGATGTAGTACCGTGGTCTCCGCTAGAATAATAGGTAGTATCTGCTATTGCGGCGTGCCAAGTGTAGTAGTTACCATAAGAATACATTGCTACACCGTTAGAAGTAGGGGAAGAAGCGCGAACAGAAGTATTAGTAGTATTATAGCGTGGCATACGGTAGCCTGGGTAATTTGTAGTACCGATATCTATGCTAGCTTCACCACTTTGAGTACCACTGTAGTAGAGGCTGTTAGCGGTAGTAGAGTTAGAGAAGTTAGCGGATTCAGCATCGGCGAGGCCAGAGAAGTTACCGTATGTAGTAGATGTGCCGTAACCTTGGGCAAGAGATTGGTTAGTTATAGAGCTATCAAAGCGGTTATCACCTACTGTGTCTCTAGATTCTAGACGGAGGTTTTCTATCATCCAGCATTTACCATCAGCGAGTTTGGCGATGGCGTAGGTTTGGTTGTCGCGCTGGTCGGTAAGAGCAGAAACAGAGCCTAGATTAGCAGTACCATCAGTAGCTGCGGCTGTAAGGCTTCCAGCACCAGTACCACATAGGGTTGCGACCTTAGATGTGTCTTGCAAGCTACCAGCAGACTTTATCCAGACGGCATATAGTGGTAAACCTTTATTAGTGCCATAGTATTGTCCTGCCGTAAAAGTAATATCTTCTTGCGGACCATAGAAATGAGCGTTCGGATTTGATTCGTAGTCGTATTTGTCGCTCCATCCAGCGAAGCCGTAGCCAGTTCTGCTATAATTAGACGCAAGCAGTGTAGCAGTAGTAGCCGAACTCGTAATACTCTGCTGTCCCATCGTACCTTCCGTATTTCCAGCATTAGCAAAGTAGCAGATTTTATTACTTGGACAAGTCTGTGGTTGAGCTGGAGTTTCTGTGGCCGGATGCACCATAGTATACTTAACTTTCCCATCATAGTTTCCAGCCGGTTGATCTTGTTTTACATAGGCTGCATAAGTAGAAGTAATTGATGAGCCAATAGTAGCATCAGTTACTGCATTATATGATGCTACTTTGGTATAGGTAGTAGGAACTATATGATAACTAGCAAAGCTTCCGTTAGTATCGCTTTGGATAGTAGGAGTATATGCACCACTTACGGCATTTACTTTCATTGCCCAGTTAGATGTGCTTCCAGAAGTAGCCGTACCAGTAGCTATATCGTAAGTTGGATTAAGTGTTCCGCCTAGACTCGCTAGTAGTTTATTATTCCCATATTCATTATTAGCATTACCTACTGCATATATAGCGTATCCGCTAGCGTCATTACATACCACTTTAAGAGTAGTTTGCCCTATCTCGCTTACATACTGTCCAGGATTTACAATAGCAGAATGAGCAGAATCTACTATTGCAGTCATTGTACAGGCTTCCGCAACTGTTACTGTGGCATTAGCCGTAGCGGTTTCAGCATGAGACACCTCACCGGCAAGCATTATCTCACACCCTAACATCACCGCCAGCAACGCCAAAATTACTATTTTATTCGTATATATAGCAAAAACCTCTCTTCTCATACCCCCATTATACCACAACCATTTTCGTTTCCAACCATAAACTACATGATTTTTTTATACAATTTTCCCCACTTCTCCAAGCTCACATCCCCTGGTCTTGCATCTTCCGGAATATCGCAAGCACGAAATACTTTCATTAACTCCTCTCTAGACATCAATCCAGCCAAATTGTGCGCTAGTTTTTTTCTCGGTGCCAAAAAACCCTTTCGTATCAAATCAAATACTTTCTCATCCACTATCGGCTGAACAAAAGGCTCCATTACTATTACCTGACTATCTACCTTTGGTTGCGGAGTAAACTCTCCTTTTCGTACTACTGGCCCCGCAAATACCCTAGCGTAGTTTTTCACGAACAACGACAACATGGTCTCTTTTTCATCCAAAATCCGCTCCGCTACCTCTTTTTGCATCAAAAGCACCACTCGTACTGGCCTATTCCGAACCTCCAACACCTTCTTGATAATCGGACTCGTAATATAATATGGAATATTCCCTGCCACCATATATGGCTCACCTAAACTCTCAAAATCATATTTCAAAATATCCTCATTTACCACCTCAAGATTCTTCCCCGGAAAAGACTTTGGTAAATTCTCCGCCAATTTGCTATCAAATTCTACCGCAATCACTTTCTCAAAATGCCGAAGCAAAGAAGCAGTCAAAGTCCCGAGCCCCGGCCCAATCTCCACACACAATTTCACCTCGCCATTATCAGCCAGCTCAGCAATTTCATCTAATATCTCTCGATTCTTGAGCCAGTTCTGACCCAAAGATTTATCTGCCGTCATGATTAGACCAATCTGTCGCAAGATCGAACTGTTCTGGATTCTTCGCGGCAAATCCACCCGTATCATAAACTTTCCCAGGTCCTAGCGACGTCTCCACCACCGAACATCTCGGATAGCGCGACAAATTCGCCGCCACCAGCACATATCCATTACCATCCACCTTCGCACCATCTGCACGCACAGAATAATTACCACCTCCACAAGCCCGCATCACTCCGCTCATCGGCAAATCATAATAGGTCTCTTTTCTCTCTATCACTTTGCCATTAATATTCACGGTGTAGATATTCACGCCTTTTGACGCCGTCAAAGCATTTTTCTCTATCGCACTTGCCCCCACTGCCACAATCCTCTCTACAGGCTCACGCACCACTTCCTCGCCCATCAAAGTCCTCTCCACCTCTACGCCATCCACATATTTCACGTTATAAGTTAATTTCTTCGTACCAACTTCGCCTAGCTGCCGCACTTCTTCTACCCCTGGAGCCAAATTATAATCCTTCGTCTTTCTCTCCGTAAACGGAATCTCGACCTCTTCGGTCAGAGTTCGTCCACCATTTCTTTTAATCTGATACAAATTCGCACCGCCCACCTCTAGAAAGTTCTGATTCACCATCAGCTTCACCTCGTCACCATCATACACTGTCATTCCAGCCTCACGTGCAATCGTCTTGTAATCATAGCTTGCCGTCATCAAATACTTCTCCGTAATGCCATCTTTCACAATCACTGGTCGTGCACGATAAATATTAATAAAATAATTATCAGCATTTATCTCTGTATCTAGCCCCGGTTCCACAATATCGCCATCATTAAGCACAATATTTGCCCGAGCAAGCGCTTCGCCCACAGTTTTGGCGTCCGTACGTACACCTAGTTTTTTGCCTTCATCATAAAAAGTCACAAACTTTGCGCCTATCACCTCTGTAACACCCTCTTCTCCCTCAGCAAATGTACTAACAGAATGAACCCTCAAAAAACACGCCATTCCCACCGCTAGCGCGATAAAAATAGTACATATAATAGCTTGATCGATTTTTCTCGAAAGCCTCATGCTTATATTGTATCATATTTTGCCAAATAATAAAAGCCCCCAAGGGCTTTTAATATTCAAATTTCTAGGTGGTGGGTCAAATCATTAACCAAAACAACTCCCAACTCTCCACCCATGAAGCATCTCCCAACACTTCAGTTCTAGCCTCTCTCAACGTCGGAGTCTGGCTCGAACTTAATTCTATTTTAGCATAGACGTAATGCTTGTCAACCTTGTTTTTTCATATTTTTCATGATGTAATATTTTCCAAACATAACAGGGGTCAACCCACCAAAACCGAACACAGAATTATTGACATATATAATAATATATTTTATGAAACATTTTGAAACTGCCCGATAAAAATTACAACAGTTACGGACGAGAATCTGATACTGAAATATCAGGGCGAGTCCGCCTAATCTGTTGTAATTTTTATGCGGCGCATGTTTCAACGTTGAATAAAATATATTATTAAAAATGCTATTATCCTGGCGCGCAGCGAAGCGCGAATAAAATAATATATTAAGTTTGATAATAGTATATGCGGCGCATGTTTCAACGTTGAATAAAATATATTATTAAAAATATGCCATTGTCCTGGAGTGCAGTGAAGCGCGAATAAAATAACATATTAAATTTATTATGCTATAATACTTTGTATGAACTGGAGGAAATGGCTAGACGATTTCGCAATTGCCGGAAAAGGCATTTTACTAGCGACCAAAGAAAAACGTTTCTGGTACGGCTTTGTACCGACCTTTATAATTTTTGGTATGCTCATGAATCTTCTGGCTGGCGGTACCTCCAAATTTAACCTCATGTTCGCTCTAGGTTTTCCACAAGTTTTCCACATACTAGGAGAGAGCTTCTTGGCAATTTTCGGCATCAATCAGCCCTTTCTTGACTGGTTACCAATCTTCCTTATCTGCACCCTCCAAGGCATATTAATTGGTCTCATTGTCCTCCTCTGGAACAAAAAACGTCAACAAAACGTCGAAAACCTCGGCAGCGCCGGCATCGTCGCCGGACTCATCGCCCTTGGTGCTGGCTGTCCCACTTGCGGCACTACGCTCCTAACTCCGCTTCTCACTAGTCTCTTTTCTGCCGGCGGCCTCGCCATTACTGGCGCTGTTTCCACCATTGTCACTATTATTGCCATTATCGTTGCAATTTTTTCCGCCAAACGTCTAGGAGTCGAAACTTATGTTACAATAGTAAATGAAAAATATCTTGCGAGGAAAAAATCCGAAGTAAAAGAAGTAAAAGAAGAAAAAGAGGCAAAAAAGGCCAAAACAGCCCAAAAAGCTAATCAGTCTTCCAAATCTTCTCAATCTTCCAAACCCCGCAAATCAACTAAACCAAAGGAGTCCCATGAAAAAAGTCTTTAGAATCGTCGGTATAGTCGCAGTCATCGCCGTTTTAATTGGTGCCATCATTGCCAGCATGAACACCAAACCTTCCAACGCCGAAAAAGTCTGGGACAAAGACATGACCATCGGCAATCTCGATGCCAAAAACTATTTCATTATTTACTCCGATCTAGTTTGTCCATATTGTCTTGCCTTCGAAAACGCCATAGTCGAACACGAAGAAGATTTCCAAAAATACATTGCAGAAAACGACATTCTCGTCGAAGTCCGTCTCTCCGATTATCTTTACGAATATGGCGAGTCCAATCCAGAACACTCTCGCTACTCTGCCATCGCCACCTACTGCGCTCGAAACGAAGGCAAATTCTGGGACTATTACAACAATGCCGTTAGCACCGTCTGGAATGATTTCTTCAAAGATTCCGGCAAGTCCGGTTTTGCTTCCCTCAACCAACAAAAACAAGATTATTGGACCAAAATCGGCGAGAAAATCGGCCTCGGCGACGATTTCAAATCTTGCATCAAAAACCAAACCCCACTTCCCGAAATCAAAGAGAATGCTGAAAAATCCGTCAAACTCGCCCAAGGCATGCCATATTTCAAATTCAACAAATTCACTAGCTCCGGCTTCAACCTGACTGGCGATTGGCAAGATGTCCTCATGTTCTTCCAAGCCGGCCTGGATAGTTAAAAGCAATCAGAATAACACTTTTTGGGACCATAGGCTTGGCCGAGCGGCCTTGAGCGTGTCCCAAAAAGTGTTATTTGATTGCTTCTCCTATCTTTTCGTTTTTAAGGATATCAGGCAGATACGACTTGTCGAGATGAAACCCAGCTTCCCATTTTTGTCCTTTGCCATATCCCAAATCCTTCATCAGCTTTGTCGGCGCATTCCGAAGCCACACCGGCACCGGCGCTCCTGGAGTTTTGCGTGCCAAATCTAGAGCCTTATACCACGCATCCGTTGTCGCCCGCGACTTTTTCGACTTCGCGAGAGCCACCGCAGTGTGCGCCAACATTAGTCCAGATTCCGGCATCCCCACTCTCTCTACTGCCTGAAAACACGCAGTCGCGAGGCTCAGCGCTCCATTTCCGGCTAGTCCAATATCCTCTGACGCAAAAATCACCATTCGTCTCGCAATAAACTTCGGATCCTCTCCAGCTTCCACCATTCGCGCCAGCCAATAAAGCGTTGCGTCCACATCACTACCACGCATTGATTTAATAAATGCCGAAATCGTATCATAATGCTTATCACCTTTTTTGTCGTACCCAGGCATTTTCCGCCCCGCCGCCTCCAGTACCACCTGCTCATCCACCTCGTTCGATAGTGATAGTGCCAGCTCCAAATCTCCCAGCGCGCTCCGCGCATCACCCCCCGACAACTCTGCAATTAAATCCAATGCCTCCTTGGAGATGGAGGAATTACTGTTGACTCTCGGGCCGCGTCGCTCGCGCCCGTCGCCGCGGGGCTCGCGCGCTACTCCTCGCCTTGCCAGGCTCCGGATTCCCTCGAGTCCAACAGTAACTTCCTCCTCTTTACAAGCTCGCTTTAAAACTTTAATAATTGCATTCTTTGATAGTGGTTGCAGCACCACCACGCGCGAGCGCGACAATAGCGGCGAAATCACTTCAAAAGATGGATTCTCAGTAGTAGCGCCAATCAGCGTAATCAAACCCGATTCCACATGCGGCAAAAATGCATCTTGTTGTGCCTTATTAAACCTATGAATCTCATCCACAAACAAAACCGTCCTCGTTTTCAAATTCCAATTCAACTTCGCGCGCTCTACTACTTCCGAAACATCTTTCTTCCCTGCCGTTACTGCTGATATTTCTACAAAATCTGCTTCAAACTCCTTGGCTAGAATCCTCGCCAAAGTCGTCTTCCCGGTCCCAGGTGGCCCCCAAAAAATTAGATTCACCGGCTCACCCTTCCGCACGATTTCTGTCAAAATCTTACCCTTGCCAATAATCTCATCCTGTCCCACCACTTCAGACAGCTTCGTCGGCCTCATCCTTTCTGCTAATGGAATCCTATTCATATCGTATATTATATAAGATTCCGCTCTTTTTCCAAACATAACCACTTTTCCACAAGCAAAAGTCTTTACAAAATAAAATCATTTATGCTACAATCAAGGTAATATATAATTAAAGGAGTTATTATATGTCAGATTACTATCAACTATTAAACGACCTAGATACTGGTAGTAGCTACGGCAGTAGCAGCAGTGTCGCTAGCCTTACTGGCACCGCAGCCGGTGCAGGTATTTGGCTAATCATTGCAGCCATCCTTGCCGTCATTGGTGGTATCTTGGTATACTTCCTCTTTGTTCGTTCCAAAAACGAGCCAAAGGGCAAATTCGGCAAATGGCTAAAGGATTTCCTAGCATTCAAGGTTATGTGGATTGAGCCAATCTTGAAGGTAGTCTATTACATTGCCACAATCTTTGTAATTCTTTACTCCTTCACTTACTTCGGTATGTTTAATATCATGGGCGGTATGGCGCTTCTCATGTGGCTCCTCACCATCATCCTTGGGCCAATCATCGTTCGTATCCTTTACGAAATGACCATGATGTTCATCATGATCTGGCACAACACACGTGACATTGCCGAGAACACCAAGAAGAAATAATTCTTCAAGATTCAAAATCTCCCACCTATCAGGTGGGAGATTTTTTCTTCCCTTTTCATTCATTCCGTGTTATAATATCAAAAGTTGGCGCTGTAGCTCAGTTGGTAGAGCAGAGGCCTGAAGAGCCTTGTGTCACTGGTTCAAGTCCAGTCGGCGCCACCAGATTATATGTATCTCGGCATTTTAGCCGATTTTTTAGTAGTGAATTTCTGTTAAGTACCTTGCAGATTCTAGGGTGTTATTTTTGCATCGATTTTACACAAAAAATGCGCCCGAAAGCACATTTTTACCCCTATAAATTCGTCCGTTAATACCCTAAACAATTTGATTGCGCCAAAAAAACACCTATGGTTTAACTATGGGTGTTTTTCTCTATGCGATTATAAATCCACAAAGTTGCCATCGGTGTCTACGACAATAACTTTATGAAGACCTCCTGGATTAGAAACATTCTTCACGGATACCGCCTTCGAAGATATA
Source organism: Candidatus Saccharimonadota bacterium (assembly GCA_017516075.1). GTDB lineage: Bacteria > Patescibacteriota > Saccharimonadia > Saccharimonadales > Saccharimonadaceae > Nanosyncoccus. Next base: position 9,245 of record JAFWDS010000019.1, on the reverse strand, counting down.
GCAACATCCTTTATTTCTGGATCCTGGGTATCGACAAAAGTGATATTTTTGACAACTCCTACCGAACCGTCATTTTTGACAAAATACAATGAAGGAACGCCATCATTACTTTCCCATAAGAAATCTGCGTATATTACATTTGATGCTATGATATGCTTCTTGTCTTTACCCTTTTCTAAAATCAAATCACCATTACTATCTATGTATTCATAGAAGACTGCATTGTCATCATTATAAGACTTAAAACCAAAAACTAAGTCGCCAAGAGTTTTTATATTAGTTAGAATATTGGTAGAAAATGATTCATCGCTATTATTCGCGTCGTTATCGGTATCTACAATTGTTGATTCATTATCATTTTTAGAATTTTCAAGTTGTTCAATTTTAGTTTTTAAATCAGAAATTTGGTTATCTTTTTGAGAAATCTACATTATGCCATAAACGCCTAACCCAATACCGCAAACAGCCACGATACATGCAATTACTGTGGCAATTCTTAATCCGTTACCGCCATTTTGCTTATTATTTTCTGCCACGGGCACTGTTGGTGCATTAGTGTCTGAATTTTGTTCCATTATTGTCCTTTCGATTATTCTTATGTTTTATTATAGCACATTCACAATCTAGTTTCGCCCGCAAATCTTCTCTATACAGTGTTAATGCCTGCCCAATTCGCCCCCACCAGATTTTATATAATTCGGCATCTTAGCCGATTTTTTAGTGGTAAGATTCTGTTAAGTACCTTGCAACAATAGTATGCAATTTTGGAGCATTTTTGCCCCTGTTAAACTGTCTGTTAATACCCTACTATTCAGTTCAATACTTACTTGTCATTCAATAAGTTTGGTTGACGGCCTGATTGACTGCAAAAATACTCTATATTCTTATTACCGTCATAGTTGATCAATATTCAGGTTTTACTCTAAACAAAGGCACAATATTAATTATTAGATAACGATAATCTCAATATACTATCAGTGCTATTGTAAGATATTAAGGCGTCCTTCCCGTTTACAGTTACTGGACACTTAACAGATGGGCCATCTGCCGTACAATCGCCAACCTTAAAAACGGTTCGACTGTCATTTTTATTTAACATTGTTCCAAGTAATATAGCAGCGGTTTCACTACTGTTGTTATTAGGTTCTTGACTAGTAACATCAGGATCTGTCGTTATTGTCTCTGTATTAATAACTACTTCTTCTTTTTTGCTATCAAGATTAGATATTTCAGTTTCCAATTCGTCTATCTTTGCTGACTTATCGTTTACCTCAACTTTCAAATCAGAAATCTGGCTATCCCTTTGCGCGCTTTGCATCATGCCATAAACGCCAAACCCAATACCGCAAACTGCCACGATACACGCAATCGCAGTAGCAATTTTTAGGCCATTTCCACTTTTTTGCTTGTTGTCTACTGCTGACGTCATTTGCACTCCAGCACTAGTATTTTGTTCCATCACATTTCCTTTCTGTAATACTTGTGCTTCTATTATAGCATGGTTTAATTGTTTTCGAATGTCTTCCTTATAGATTGTTAATGCCTACCCAATTCGCCCCCCACCAGATTTTATAAAACTCGGCATTTTCGCCGATTTTTTTAGTAGTAAATGTCTGTTAAGTACCTTGCAGGTTCTAGGGTGCAATTCTGTGCCGATTTTGCACGAAAAATATGACAAAAATTGTCGTTCTGCCCCTATAAAATCGTCTGTTAATACCCTAAACAATTTGGTCGTACCAAAACTCCATGAACTAAATATACAGCGTTTTTTAGACACTAATTAGATTTCTTCTGGATTTGAAAGAACAGTCAATATAATCTCCGAAGCAGCATTCATCCTATCTTTAGCTGTCTTTCCTTCAATAGCGTAATCGCTCTCTTTAGATTCAGTACAGCTAGACTTCCCATAGTCAAATAAAACATAGACACCGTCATCTTTTTCTACTACTGCTGCCGCACCACCATAAGGTTGAAGAGAATCCCATTTTTCCCTTGTGATTTTTGAAATTATAATCATAGAACAGCTTAAAATATCATCAAAATATCGTGCTTGTGGGTTTGTAATTTTATCGCTCTTTCTGACAGCAGACATTCCAATCAGGTATTCACCAAATGTACGATCCTCGCTATCCTCCATGACCGAAAAGCCATATTCAGTTAAATCATTAGAAAGTTTGTACTTTACGCCCCATTTGGGCACATAAAAGTACCCGTTTTCAATATAAGGACCGCCACCAACTTTAGCTGTATCAGTAATAGTTATGGTTGTTCCATTATTTGTTGTGGTCTCAATTTCGGGAGTTTCAATGGTAGTAATTGTACCATCGTCTTCTTTTATTTGAACTTTCAAATCAGAAATCTGACTATCTTTTTGCGAACTCTGCATCATACCATAAACGCCAAATCCAATACCACAGACCGCTACAATGCACGCAATGGCAGTAGCGATTTTTAAGCCATTCACACTTTTTTGTTTATTATCTACTGTTGGCGTCATTGGCACTCCAGTATTAGTATTTTGCTCCATTGAATTCCTTTCTGTAATACTTGTGTTTCTATTATAGCATGGTCTAACTTTTCCCGAACATCTTCCTTGAAGATTGCTAATACCTGCCCAATTCGCCCCCACCACTATTTGTTGCCATATTCGCTCATCTGAGCGTTTTTTTGTCTTCCAAAAACCCATCTAAATCCCGCAATTATTGACAAACAAACAAAGTTATGCTATAATAAAAATATTAGCCTACTAGCAGGCTACAGAGACCGCCCATTTGTGTATGCATCTGGGAGCACTTTAGAAAGGAGGTTCGTATGAACCAGGAATTCAATATCGTCAACGGACCAAACAGAGACACTCTTATTGACGCGTTTAAATACGCGTATAGCAAAGACGGCATCGTTTCGGCAAAGTTCGAAATAGCTTTGAAGCCTCCGGCTAGTCACTTAAAAATCAAGTCGAAAGACTTTATCATTACGGAGATCCAACACGAAGACGGCTCCGGCCACAGCTTCAATATAGGAGGTTTCTGCAAAGCGGATATGAATCCGCTCGTAGGGATAAAGACCTACAAGAATTACTCATTTACAGCTTACTACAATGCAAAAACTAGAAAAGGGCTCATCACCCTTATTAAATAAGTAAGCCGCCACTGCCCAGGCACATGCCTGGGCATTTTTTATGAATGCACCCTAATCTAGTAGCTCCATTTTGCCAAACGACAAGCTTTAGTACTTCGACAATCCAACGCCACCCTCTTTTAGTGTTTCCATATTATTAAAACCATTGCTAATTACCTTCAAATTAGGCAAAGAAAGCCTACTAGTCGTATGATACGCCGAACAAAGCTCACAATAATAAACTCTCTGTTTATTCTCCGTAAACCTAGCCGCTTTCTCAGCTTTTTCCTTCGTTTCATAACAATACTTTTCCTTACAACAGCCCCAACAATAGTGACGATTATCGGCATTCGGCGAAACTTTATGAAACTTCTCAGCCTTAGCCCCTTTTTCTAGCAAAGCCTTAGCATAGTTCTCTCTACTTTTTTCTTTCTCAAAACACGACCTACGCCAACCCATATTCCTCCTAAAACAAAGCTTTCTCCGCAAAAAGTAATTCCGAACGCGAATCGACATTCTTAATCAATCTAGCCACGAATTTCTCATTTAATAATTTCGACCGAATCTTATCAAATACAGAACAAATCGTATCATTAGTAGCATTTATTCCCTCGCATGTAGTCTTCAAAAGAAAATTGTTGATTCTATTTGTAGTCCTCTGCTCTTGTCCTCTCCGAAACGACCAAACCTGCTTAATCATACGGCCACAATACGAACCATCCATTATTTCAAAATACGTCAGTATATAATAGTGATCATTATCTTTCGATGGGCTCAAATCCATCTCACGTAACTGCACATTATAATCGCCTTCCGGCACATAATTCGGCCCAAGCAGGATACTTAAATCTTCTGAATTAATCATGTTTCCCCCTTCCAAAATCATGACTCGGTGAACCACCATACCCCCAAATAGAATCAACTTTTTCACGCTTGTTCCAGCCCACGTTAATCTCCTTAAGCCCATTCGTGATACTTCTCACCAGTTTATTTATGTCATCCTGATTCTTATTCAGAATATCACACAACTTCTGCGCGGATTCATCGTTAAATCTTTTTTGCCCCTTGAATGCCCCCACCTTTTCTTGATACTCGAGCAAAATCGGAACCAATACAAACCATTGTTCTTCAGGGATAGTAAAGTCATAGTTTTTCCCACAATATACCTGATTCCATTCAATAGCAACCGGATCTATCATATGAACCCTCCCTTCATTATCAAAAAATTCTACTTCTCCTAGTTGCGAAGTGTATTCCTTCTCTAGATTCCTAAAACTCGCCTCCTTACAAGAATCATCAAAGAAAAAACAAGCATCGAGACAGATAATCATTCGGCGAGTTAAAACTTCATCAACATGGCGTTGCGCCCTACGCTTTTCTAGTCTTTCCTTGAATCTTGCCAAATTTTCTGGTTTAGAATACTTGATATTCAAGCGATCAAGAAAAAGATTAATTGCAGTAGGATATACCCAACCCTCAATCCTATTTCTATTCTTGTCAATGTAATCATGAATCAATTCATTAAAAAAGTCATTCATAGACAAACCGCAATCTTCCGCCATAACATGCACCGCTGCGTAAGAAATCTCATCCATCCGATGAGAAAAAGAAAGTTGTTCAATGGAGCGTTTTAGTTTTATGTCGATAGGAGTGCTTAGTCCATCACTATTCACTTTTGGCATTCCAAAACCAAGATCTTTTTTTATTTCTCGACCATCTTTTTCGTCATGATAATATAAATCACTCCCACTCGGCCCATCCAATTGCTTTGGTAATTCTGGTATATCCATACTTTCCCTTTGTTAATTATTTTGTACTATTTTCTCACACAAAAAATCATTTGTCAATACTTTTTTGTACCAAATCATAGTACATAATTAATAATATTCACTCCGCACCAATTTCATTACAATAATCCAAGACAATTAGGTTCCCAAAAAATAGAATTTGTGATATAATAATACTCGGCTAACGCCATAACTAATCTGGGTCGGTAGCTCAGCAGGTTAGAGCACGGGCCTTTTAAGCCCGGTGTCGAGGGTTCGAGCCCCTCCCGACTCACCAAGTTTACGAGGAAATTGAGACGTAGTCTCAATTTAGAAATATTGTGATGATAAGAAAAAGAATATTTATTTTCTTTTTCGCAATCAAACAATATTTCGTTAAAATATGACGAAGTCATATTTTCCGAGTAAACGCAGGTGATTGTGAATTTTGCAAAGCAAAATTCACCCTCATTGTTTTCGGGCGGTTAGCTCAGTTGGCTAGAGCGCGTCTTTGACGTAGACGAGGTCACAGGTTCGACTCCTGTATCGCCCACCATAGAAACAAAACAAGTCCCAAAGGGACTTATTTTGTTTCTATAATAGCGTATGCAGGAGGCGAGTAAGAATCCCAAATTCATTTGGGATTCTTCGAGCCGACGCCCCACGAATAGCTCGCGCTCTTAGCGCGAGCTAACTCCTGCAAACGCCTACTATTATGACAAAAACCCCTTGACGCCAACAATAAAAATGCTACAATAAAAGCATAAAGGGCGTAGCTCTAGGAACTATCGCCCGTAAAGGTTGGTTTAATCCGCTTTTAGCGGATTAAATTTTTTCTTCGGCTGCCTCGCCATACTTGAAGCTTTACAGTAATCCGAATCCGCCAAAGCGAAAGTCTTATACTCATCTTCCTCCTTTCTGAACTTCTGCATGCCTAGAATAGTGATTAATGAAGCTCCACACCCGCACGAGCTAGCGCTCCCGCTGAGAATTACTCAAACCCACCAACCCCGAAGCCAACCCGTCCTTACCCTATCACACCCCTATCAAAACTTCAACCCCTTTAATCACCAATTTAAAGCATAACTGTTTTAAAACCTCTCAGTTGAGATACGATATAGGGAACTTTCACAAGTTTTTATGCTATAATAAACTCATGAAAAAGTTCAATACCACCAAAGTTTCTGGCACCGAAGAACTCCTGCCAGACACTCAAGCAAGTTTTAATAATCTTAAATCCAAAGTAGCCTCTGCCTACCATTCCCACGGCTACCAAGAAATTGAAACCCCATCTATTGAACGCACCGAAATCTTACTCGCCAAAGCTGGCGGCGAAACCGAAAAGCAAATCTACAAACTCGTCAAAACTGGCGACAAAGCTATCGAGTCTGCCGATCAAGCCCTACGTTTCGACCACACCGTCCCTCTAGCTCGCTACATTGTCGAACACGAAAGCGAACTCTATTTCCCTCTCAAAGTTTCCCAGCTCGGCATTAACTTCCGCGGCGAACGCGCCCAAAAAGGTCGCTTTCGCGAATTCTACCAACTAGATATCGACGTGATAGGTCGCGGCGACTTACCACTCGCCTACGACACCGACGTAATATCAACTTTGCTCGACGCCCTCAACTCTTTTGAACTCGACACCCCAATTCTCGCTCGTATTAGCAATCGCAAAATCCTCACCGGCGTCCTCGAATACCTCTATCTAGAGAATCAAGCTACCGAAATCATGGGCATCATCGATCACGCCGACAAAGTCACCCCAGAGCAAACCAAAGTCAGCCTCGAAGAACTTCCATTAGAAGAACCCCTCGTCAAAAAAATCCTCAAGATCATTGATATCCACGGCCCCCGCTCAACAGTCATCAAAGAACTCGGCAACCTCGATATCGACAATCCTACTTTCAAACAAGGTCTCACCGAACTCGACCAAGTCCTCTACTGGCTCGAATCCCTCGGCCTCAAAGAACAAATCGAAGCCGACCTCAAAATCGTCCGCGGTCTAGACTACTACACTGGCACCGTTTTTGAATTCGTCTTACCAGAGTACAAAAATCTCGGTTCCATCGCCGGCGGCGGTCGTTATGAGAATCTCACCAAACACTTTTCCGACCAAGCCTTCCCGGGTGTTGGTGGTTCTATCGGTCTCACTCGTCTATTCTTCATCCTAAACGAAGCTAAGCTCCTCCCCCCCTCCACCGACAATCTCCTAGACTATGCCATCATTCCTCTTTCTGAACACGAATACGACGAAGCCATGAATGTTTCCACCAAACTCCGTGCCAAAGATTACAGCACCACCACCATCTTTTCCGACAAAAAGCTCGGCGACCGCATGACTTACGCTACCAGAGTTGCCAAAAATTGCATCGTTATTGGCCCAGACGAAGTCGCTTCCAAAACTTTCCAAGCCAAAAACTTCCAAACCGGCGACACTGCTGAAATCAACATCGACGTCATATCTAAACCAGAAGATTTCTGGGCCGACTAATCTTCATCACCCAAGAAAGCCCAACTAATCTTCATCACCCAAGAAAACCCCACTAAGCTATATCGCCCAAAAATGCTCCACTAAGCTTTATCACCCAAAAAAGCTCCGCTCTGTCTAGACCATAGTTTTGCATATTCTCCGCCCTTAGCTAGTAATTCATGATGTGTGCCCTGTTCCACTATACGCCCTTCGTTTAGTACCACTATCACATCAAGCCCAGCCACTGTCGACAACCTATGCGCCACCACAATAGAGGTCCTATCCTTCATCAAATTAGCCAAAGCCTCCTGAATCAACGCCTCCGATTCCGAATCAAGCGCAGAAGTCGCCTCGTCTAACACCAAAATTGGTGCATCCTTCAAAATCGCTCTCGCAATCGCAATCCTTTGCCTCTGTCCACCAGATAATTTTATCCCTCTTTCTCCCACCAAAGAGTCATATCCTTTTGGCAATTCACGAATAAAATCGTCTGCATTCGCAAGCTTTGCGGCACGATAGACCTCTTCACGCGTAGCTCCCTTCTTTCCATAAGCGATGTTTTCATAGATCGATCTATGAAAAAGCGATGATTCTTGCGGCACATAAGAAATAGACTCACGAAGACTCTTTTGAGTTACATCCCTAATATCCTTCCCATCAATATAAATCCCGCCCTCATCCACATCGTCAAATCTCAGAAGTAGTTTCGTCAAAGTGGTTTTCCCAGAACCCGACACGCCAACCAATCCAACCGACTGCCCAGCCTCAACTCTCAAGCAAAAATCTTCAAATAACTTTGACCTCTTCTCGTCATGCCGAAATGAAATATGCGAAAAATCAATAGCGGCATGTTCAATTTTGAGCGGTTTATCAGTTTTATCATCAATTAACGCTGGTAAATCCAGTATTTCAACCATTTCCTTAGCATTACCAAACGCCCTATTAATCGCCCTCAGAATGTGATTAATCGTCCAGACATTTGACAATAACGAATTAGACAAAGAATACAAAAACACCATATTAGCAACAGTCAGACCAAACAAATCATGGCTCATCACTATCAAAACCAAAAGCCCTGCAAAAGTAACAATATTCACAATATTCATAGACAGATTGCGCCAAAACGATACCTTTGCCGCTTTAAAAGTTGCTTCTTTCACCTTCGTCGTCGCATGCCTAAATCGTTCCGCTTCCATCCGCTCTCTAGCATACGATTTTACAGCCACCTCATTCGTAATTGCGTCAGCAAGCTGCCCAGTTTGCTTATTCTCTGCATCAGCTAAAGCTTCGTCAACATTCCTAGTTTTGTAATAAGTAATAATCGCAATCGTCATATATATAAGAGCGTAGACTAGTAGTATTAAAGCAAACGGCACACATACTATCGCCGCCATCACAACAGAATAAACAATAGTTAGCAGTAGCGGATAGATATCCCAAACAAAATTTGATTTTAAAGAAATAAATGCACTTGGTAGTTTGTTCGCCGCCGAAGTCAAAGAACCAGAAAATTTATTGCTGTGGAAAGTCATAGACTGATTAATCACCGCATCAAAAGATTTTCTAGCTAAATATTCTCCCCCAATTGCATCAATCGACCAGTCGAGCCAATCAATTGCCCGGATGACTGCTAAATTATTCACGCCAGCCGCTATAATGGTCAGCAGCAAAATCCCGGCATAATTCGCGATTTCAAAATCCCCACTCGACAATTTACCAATTATCTCAGATGTTCCATACGGCACCACTACATTTGACACAAAAATCCAAATCGGAACCAGCATAAACAGTAAAATAGTTCTGATCTTGCACTGCATAAATGCCTTAAAAAAATAGTATAGCGTTCTCTTTATGTTCCCTCTCTTTTTCTGTTTCATGCTATAATTATA
>JAFWDS010000018.1 GCA_017516075.1 Candidatus Saccharimonadota bacterium | reverse complement strand
TGGTTTATTAAAAACTTGGGAGTTTAGTAACAGGAAAACTGTAATCTTTAATTATACGTGGTAGGAGTAGCTCAGTTGGTTAGAGCTCCTGATTGTGGTCCAGGCGGTCGAGGGTTCAAGTCCCTTCTCCTACCCCACAAGTGATTTGTGGTGAGATATTTAGGGCGCAGGATTGTGGTCCAGAAGGTCGTCGGTTCGATCCCGATATCCCACCCCATTAACAATTTGCGGGTGTAGTACAGCGGTTAGTATGCAAGTTTTCCAAACTTGAGATAGGGTTTCGACTACCCTCACCCGCACCAATTCGAATTAAAAGCCGGCATTGCGGTTTTTTTGGTGCTCTGTTTTCGGTAGGTTTTGATGATATGTGTTGTAATAATTGACAAAAATATGAAAGTGTGCTATAATTGGGTTAGGTCGTTGTTTAACAAAAGTTGAGGTTGTGTTTATTACGAAAGGGGGATACGACATGCGTAATAAATATGATGAAGATGTTGATGTCTCGAGGTTGAGAGTTCCGTTTTTTATTGATGAAGACGAGGACGATTTTGACGATGATTCCTGGGGTGATTCCCTGGATGAGCCGAAGACGAAATCGAATACCGAATCGAAACCTGAACCGAAGTCCGAGCCAAAAACGGCGTCGAAACCGGAACCGAAGTCTGAGCCGAAGCCGGCACAGAAATCGGAGCCGAAGGCTCATGCAAAGGCTAAGGCGCCGAGGAGTGTGATCTTGCCGCCCGGATGGACGGACATGTGGTATAATCTTCCGGATGGTCCGCATGAGCTCCAGGTAGCTCATGACCGCATGAGTGGTGAAGACTATGCACCCGTAGCATCAGTTATCCTTGCCTATAACTTGGCGGGGAACAGCTATGACTACGATCCGGTTTATGTGTGGATTATCAATCACCGCATAAGTCGGAAGTTGTCTGCCGCTGAAAAAGTTCGCTATTTCGGCGGAAGACACTAACAACGACCTTGCCCGGCCAAATGGCCGGGCTTTTTAATTTAGACATAAGCAGTAAATCATGCTATATATATTGACAAAAAAGCGAAAGTGTGATACAATGTAGTTAGTCTGAGTTTTGGGTGTATTTTTTGCAAAACAAGAAGACCATTAACAACCAAATCATCTCAGATTTCAAATGAAATCTGAAAGCTATCTACCAATTCCCCTATGATACCGGGGGCGTTGGCCTCCGGAAAAAATACAATTCTTAAGTAAGGAGGTTAACGCCAGATGTATACTATGGGTAGTTTTATTGGCAGTATTGCGATTGGTATTGCGGTCGCTCTTTTAATTGCGTGCATAACGAATTCGGATAATGGAGGTGGACTGATAAGAAGAGTCCGCCATCGTAGGACGGGACGCTATAAGCGTGTCGAGTTTGAAGGATTTAAGCACGTTAGTGCAGCGGAGTGGATAACCGTAATCATTATTGGCTTTGTAGTTGGAGCAATTAATTACTTCACTACGAGGTTGACCTATGAAACAGTTTTTGTGGCGCCAGTGATGATGATTGTGATGATTGTCATCGTGATTTATATCGTTTATTGGTGGACCAAAGGCATGTCGTTATGGACGATTATCTTGTTCATTTTGCTTGTGCTTTTGCTGTGGCCGGTACTTGAGGCTACGGCGTGGGCTGCTACGGCTATCACTAATAGCATGTTTATCACCACGATTATTCTGGTGATACCGAAACTATTGGTGACATTCGCGATTGGTTGGATGATCTTCTACTTCTTCCGATTTCGTTATATGGAATTGGACAGGGTTGATGATTATGAAGCCAATTACAGAGCTGTGGAAGCTGCAGAAGCGGCAGAATCAAGGGATCGTTTGCTTGCTGTTCTGACTATCATAGTGATGGTCATGATTATGGGTTACCTCGTTTACACCGGGATTGACTGGTCTAGCTTGGGTATGGCAACATATTCAGAAGTGACCGTTCCGGAAGAGGAAATCGTAATTCAGCAGGAGGAGCCACCTACTGTTACGCCAACCCAGTCCCAACCTGAGAAGGTTGGGTTGGAAAACGTAACAATGACCGCTGAGGAAGCTGAAGCTGTCAAGTATTTGACTATCGAGAAAGTAACGCCGGCTTTACTAGAGAGGCTGACTATAGATAAGTATAGTCATATTTCTCAGGTGATGCTCAAATCGTCTTTGTCGCCACACGATAAGACGAGGGTAGAAGCTGCTGGTTTTTCAGACGCTTTGACCTATGGGTTTCAGGGTAAAACGGATAACGAGAAGTTTCTCGAGCTTCAGGAGGAAATACTCCGTAATCCTGTATATGCAGTCACGGTTGTGAATGCGTTGAAGGATAAAACTATTGGTGGTAAGCCTATCAGTAGTTTTAATTCTTGGATGACAGAAATGTCGGATAAGAATAGAAATGGAGTATCTTACTGGCTGGAGTATCGCGATGGTGATACTCTGTACGTCACTGATGAGTTCCGTCAGTACGCGGCTACACTTTGCACCTGGCTTGAGCGCCTGATTAATCATGGTGTTCAGACCAGGCAGACTACTGAGAACTGGTGTCTCAATAATAGTGCGCTCAATGATGAGCGAGCAGGAATTAAGGCATCATATCAGTACGCAAAGGAAGCTTTGGTTTTGTACTATGTTGGCAAAAACCAGAGTGGTGACGCGAATGCTGAAGGTCTCTTGGCGGTAGGATTTAATATCCATGATAAGAGGCCGGAATTCTATGGTGGAACACCGGAGAATCCGACGGTTTATCGACCGCCGTTGAATCCGGCGCCTACACCGCTGAATCCGACACCCGCGAAACCGAATCCGACGCCAGCACCTGGACCGAATCCGCAGCCGAATCCGACTCCGAATCCGCAGCCGAATCCGACGCCTACACCAGCACCAAATCCGACACCTACACCGGTTCCGCCGCAGCCGACACCTACTCCGCAGCCTGATCCTTATAATAAGGATAAGACGCAGGGGACGCAGGGTGACGTGGTGGCGCCGAATGATGATCCGGGTCCGGGACCTAGCACCAACAATGGTGTGGGGGCGACCGAATCGACCCAGGATCAGCCGACGAATTCTAACCATCTTGACTCCTATGAGGAGTATAAGGAGGAAGTGAAGGAGTTGGCGAAGGTCAACACAGAGCAGAAGACTAGTCAGGATAACAATACGCCTACTGTTCCGAAGGAAGAGGTGGCGAAACAGTTAACTGGTAATGAATCTGCTCCGGTCAATGTTGACAACAACGGCGACACCGGAAATGGTGGGGCTCCAATTGACGAGCCTACTCCGGTGACGGCGCCTGCGGTGGCTGCTGATACTGGAGAGGCAATTAACGATAGTCCTGGAGGAGAATGGGAAGGTCCTCCGGACTAATAGTCTGTAGATAGCTTTGTGGGTGGGGCCCGTGGTCTTGGACGACCAAGTACCTTAGCGCCGACGAGGCGCAAGTCAAAAGTCTGGCGGCTTTATGCCGCCGGGCTTCACTCCATGACTATATGATTTGAGACTGAGATGATTTGGTTGCGTGTTCAGACGAAAATTAACAACTTAAATATTCGGCTAGCAACTACTTGAACTTTTCTTTCAGCAAAGGAAAGTTCAGCAAAAGAAATCATAATTAATTTTGAAATGGAAGTGAATCCCATTTCAAAATTTGCATAATATTTTAGAAAGGAATTACATAATTATGCGTACTATATACAAGTCGGTGCTTAGCGTTTCGGCTGCTGCTATCGTTGCAGTTGCTACGCTTGCTCCTGTGATTGTAAATGCTTGGGGCGATTCTAGTAACGGCCGTAAAAGCTATACAATTTCACAAATTAACAAAGGTGAACTTGGTGACACCATTACGTTTAACTCGATTTCTGACGGTAAAATCGGGGATGAAAAGAATTTCGTCGGTGCTAAGGTAGCCAGCTCTAAAGCTGATACTTGGGCTGCGAATTCGATCAATGTGAAAGACGGCGAAACTTATACGATTCGTTTGTATGTTCACAACAATAACCCTCAGGGTACAAAGAAGATTGCGGAAGGTGTGAAAGCGACTTTCTCAATCCCAACAACTGTTGCTAAATCTCAAACGATTATTGGTTACCTTGATTCTTCAAACGCAACCCCAAATCGTTATTGGGATGAAGTAACTTTAAGTGCTAGCGAAAATGTTTATCTTGAATACGTCGATGGTTCTGCAAAGTATACCAACGCTAAGATGGGTACCGTGAAGCTTCCTAATGAAGTGATTACTTCTGGTGCTACTCTTGGTTATGATAAACTTGATGGTAAAATTCCAGGCTGTTATGAGTATGATGGCGTGGTAACCATTGATGTAAAAGTACACAGCTCAGTAGCTGCCAAGGTTTCTAAACAAGTTCGTATAAAGGGTACTAAAACCTGGAGCGAATCTGTAGAAGCTAAGGTTGGTGATGAAGTTGAGTATCAGATCGAATACGTTAACCTTCTTTCCGAAGAAGTGAAGAACGTGATGATTCGTGACGTACTTCCTACTAACGTTGAGTATGTGAAAGATTCTACTTATCTTTACAACTCTAACTATCAGGCTGGTGTGCTTCTTAAAGATAACACTGTAACCACTAGTGGCATTAACATTGGTGATTACAAGGCCAAAGGTAATGCGTATGTGCGCTTTACTGGTAAGGTTGTCGACAAGTCGATGACTTGTGGTGCTAACCAATTGGTAAACTGGGCAAGTGCTACGGTTTCTGGTTCTACAATCAAGAACGCTGTTTATAAAGATGACGCTTCGGTGCTTGTGAACAAGAACGATGAGAGTTGTAAGGATAAACCAACTCCTACTCCTACTCCAACTCCTACACCTACTCCAACCCCAACTCCAACCCCAGAAACTCCAACTACGATTGTGAATACTGGTGCTGGTTCGGTTGTGACTGGTGCGATTGGTGCTGGTTCGGTAGTAACTACGCTTGGTTACTTTATTTCTAGCCGAAAAAAGTTAGTTAAATAAGTTGACCGCTTGACGCCTGAGTGGGATTAGAGTGGGAACTTAGAAAAATGAGCCATTTGATATGGCTCATTTTTTGTGGGGTTTTTGTGGGGTTTTGTGGGGTTTTGCGCGGCGGAGTTTGAAAAGTGGAGTTTTATGGTTTTAGGTTTTTGTTTGGTGGTTTCGATGTGGTTTTTAGTAATTTTGGCGAATTTTTTGGTGGGTTTTTGGGTTTTTTGAAATGGTTATGTTATAATGAGTGTATATGGAGCCGTCAAATAGTGATTCTTTTAATGGCACAAATCCGGGTGGAGTGAACTCGGGGAATTTTGGTGGCGTCGGGATAGAACCGAGGAATGTTGGTAATGCTGGGATGGAGTCGGGGAATATGCAGAATCAGATGGGGCAAATGCCGCAGATGAATTCTGGAGGAATGAATGCGATACCGCAGATGGATTCGAGGGGGATGAATGCAATACCGCAGATGGGCGTGGGTAATATTGAAATGGGTATGGCTATGCAGACGAATCCTGGAGGGATGAATATGATGGCGCAAGCGAATCCTGGGGGGGTTACTGGAAGTAACATACCATCAAGTAGTGGGACTGGAGATGTGATATTGGGCGAACAAAAGAAGAAATCGAGCAAGTTAGGTGCTATAATAATTGGTTTGTTGATATTTTGTGTTGGACTTGTGGCAATTCTTTTGGCGATTAGTAATAGTGGAAGTAATCGAGAGGTGAGCGTTTCGGAAACCGTTAACCATTATTTGACGCAGTTCTTCTATGGAGATACTCCAATAGAATTCATAAGTGGCGAAAAGACGATTGAATCGGTAGAGAGATTTGGTGGAAGTAACATTGCTACCTACTATAAGCGAGAAGGAACCTCGCTCGAAGATGATATAGCCTATTATAATGTGCTTAAAAATGATTTGGAATCAATTTTGGGTGCAGTGAAAGATAATTCGGAATATGAGGAGTTGGGAGCGTATGTAGGTGGTTCTCGGGAGTTGTTGAAGTATTATTTTGCAGCGAATGCCTTGTTATATAATAATGAGAGTGATACCTATTATTTAACTAATGGTAGCTTGGATGGGTTTTTGAATAAATTTGACTATCCTGCGGAAGTATCTGAAGATAATGCTCTATTCCCCTATTGGTATCAGATAGCAGTTGTATATGATGATTTGAGGGAATATTATGCTGTTTTTGCAACGAATGAGTGCGTGGATAATACTGACGGCAACATGGTTTGCTCTAAGCAAAAAGAAATTAACGAGTTGGCTTCCAGTGTGAGTGGAAGTTCGGCTACTTTGGAATATATGGCTGCAAACATGTTAAAAAGCTTAGTTTATTCTGCAAATCTGATAGATGGTTTAGGAAATGGAGGAGAAGGTGAATAAGAGAAGAATAATGATAATAGCCGGTTTATTGTTTTTTGCATTGATTGCGCGTTTTGGTGTCAATGAGGTGCACGCTGCGATGAATCTTGATGGAATTTTTTACCAGAATCTGATAAACTGGGTACCGTATTGTTATAGTCATGCGCTGGTGGACAATATAACAATTAATGAATATAATAGTGGTACAAATGGTAAAAAACTAGAAAAATTGTTCTTACCCGACTGGAAACCAAGTGATACGCCAAAACCTCAAAATGGGAGTTTAACTTTTTATATTCCATCGTTAGATATAGGTAATAATAAAATTAGCGCTGAGTCTCCGCACGATCATGGTAGAGCAATAAATTGCTATGCCGCTTTTGGTGGAGATGGTAATACTCTTGGCGATATAGGTTCTTTGCCTGGAAGAATGGTGGGCCTTTTAGAAAAATATAATGTAGATATGAATAATGCACAGGAAACACTAGAAAGGATGGGCTATGAGGTTGATAGTGGAACTATTGCGAGATCTACTGAGGGCTATTGCTATACCGTCTATGTTGAATATAATACCGCACAACCAGTAAATGTTGGGTCGATGTGTAAAAATGATGAGGATTACGATTTAGGTACTGATAGTACTCTTGTGTTTAGTGGAGGTAGTAATAGGAATTACATCGTGAGTGCTGGTGTTTATGGACGTTTTTTGGGGAGCGAAAAGAGGTTAGCTATAAGCGTTAAGAATACTGCTGTCACCCTTGCCGATATTTCTTCTGTTGCCTATTTTGGTCTTGGAAAGCCTACTGTCGGTTTTTATCAGCTTCAAGGACAAATATCTGGTTATGTTGAAGTTACAAGAAGCTCAAATGTAGGTTTTGCTTCGGATAATCAGAGGTTGAAAAAGTCTAATAATTATGATGTGGTTGTGAACAAGATTTCTAATGGAACCGCTTCGATAAAAGACTTTACTTCTGCCGATATGTATAATTTATATATTGAATATTTAAAGAAAAATTATGGCTTTACTGGGGTTGGAAGTGAATGTGTGGAACAAAAGCCAAGCATACTTGTTGACACCAATGCGCATGAATACTATATTTGGTCGAGCGGTCAGTGGTGTTTGGCCGGTTTGAATCCAAATTTGGTAGATAAGAGGGCGGATATGACGGTTTTTTGGGGTGGAGATAAGAAAAAACTCAGTCATGTTGTCCATACGTTACCCGATTTGATTAACTTGATGGGTGATTTAGACTATAATGATGGGGATTTTGACAGCGTTGCTACCATAATGGAGGAAGATGAGTACTCGGGTGAGAAGAAAGCAACGTGCAAAAACTCTGCTGGGGCGAAATCTTTGGGGTGGATTGTGTGTCCGATTTTGGAATGGGTTTCGGATGCGGTTGATGATATTTATACTGATTTCGTGGAGCCTAATTTACAGCTTAAACCGATGCTTTTTGGGAATGTGCGAGAGGAGGGCGGCGGAGAACAATATAGTGGCACGTACGAGGCTTGGACGCAGTTTCGGGATTTTGCGAATATTGTCTTTATTGTCTTGTTTTTGGTTGTGATATTCTCGCAGCTGACTGGTGTGGGAATCGATAATTATGGAATAAAAAAGATTATGCCAAAATTGATTGTGGTGGCAATACTAATTAATCTGTCATATGTAATATGTATGGTTTTGGTGGATGTGTCTAATATAGTGGGTAGTGGCATACAGTCGATATTTAATAATCTTGGAAAGGACATTAGCAGTTTGTCGTTTGGTATAAGCGGAGGTCAGTATGGAGATAGTAACTATACGATGCAAGGAAATGCGGTTACTGCGGTAGCTATTTTAGGTGCCATCGGTGTCGCGGGCGCAATATTAGCTAATCCGGCGATTCTATTGTCGCTACTAGTCTCGGCGATTGGGATATTGATTTCGATTTTCTTCTTGTTCGTACTCTTAGCAGCACGCGAAGCGGCAGTTATAGTACTAGTGGTGCTTTCGCCTTTGGCGTTTGTATGCTATATGCTTCCGAATACGAAGAAAATGTTTGATAGATGGTGGAAGCTTTTTGAAGGATTATTGTTGGTGTATCCGATTGCGGGGTTGATGGTGGGGGGTGGTAATTATGTTTCGAAACTACTTATGGCGACTGGATTTGCGGATGAGAATCAAGGCGGTTCGTTCGTGACGGCGTTTACGGCGATGATGGTGGGGATATTGCCAATATTCTTTATCCCGATGGTACTTAAAGGCTCGTTTGCGGCGATGGGTAAGGTGGGCGGAATGCTGAGTGGGCTTGGCCAGAGTGTGAGCAAGAGAGCGACTAGTGGTTTGAGAAGTAGCGAGAGATTCCAGCATGCGCAAAAAACTGGTCTAGAGCGGAGGGATAGATTAGCGGCGCAGAGGAGAGCTGGTGGATATGTGGATGCGAACGGACAATTCCATGAGAGAGGATTGAGGAGTAGATTTGCAAGGACAGGTTTGGGCAGAATTATGGGCGCCGATGTGGCGATGGGCAGGGCGCGCGATAGTTATGTCAAAACGCAGATTTCGCGAGAGGATGCAAGGGCGAATCTTGGTACTGATATTGCTAATTATCAATTACAACAAGCAGCGAATGCTAGGACGCAGAATGAGGCTGCGGCGGCAGTTGGGGTGCCTGAATTGACGGCGGATTTGGCAGAAGCAAGGGCACGTTCGTCGCGGCGAGCTCAGGAGTTGAAAGGTTATACGGATCAGTATGCCAATCTTACGCGCTCTGCTATGGGTGGTGAACTTCAGGCTGCCGTGAACGCATATAATAACAATCGTAGTGAGGCTAATATGACTAGATTACAAGCTGCATTGCAAACAGCTGAAAGTCGTGGAATGAATAAGGAGATGCTAGCTTCTATGGGTGGACTGCAATTATCGGCGAGTAATTCTAACGATGCTGAAATACTAAATCAAATGGCTGGCTCTAATGATAAGGTAATAGGCCAGTTTGGGAAACAAATGGCTAAGCCGGATAATGCTACTGAGACTCTATCTATGAATGATTTTGCTGCCGGCACTGGCGGGGTCAAAATGTCGGAGGCATTTGCATCTAAGGGTACGGATGCATTGGTCGGTGCGAACGACGATACCTTGGAGTATATCAAGAACCATGGCGGTAACGTTAGCAGTGATATGTTGATGAAGGCTGCATCTAGTACTTCTGATTTGAAAGAATTAAGACATATTAATGATATGCTTGGTACGAAAGATGCGGATTCGATTAATATTACCGGTAGCCAATTGGCTAAGATTGATAATAGTACCTTACAGATTCTTGCTAGTAAAGTTACAAAGGGTTCAAGATTACAACAAGCTTTTGTTGATGCTTCGAATGATATCAGGAAGAGTCCTGAGCTATTGAACAATCTGAACAAAGAGAATAGAAAGATGATTAATACGATTAGGCGTGGCGCTGGGGTGCACTTAAATATATAAAACGTATTGCATTATGATAGGGAGGGCGTTTAGAAGAGCAGTCTTGTATGGTAATGACATGTTTAAAGAGATAGTTTAGGCGCGAGGATTAACGCTGCTTTGGATAACATGATCAAACAAGCAGGCGATGGTGAGAGGGCCGACACCGCCGGTGATAGGAGTGATAGCGGAGAGGTCGGTGCGGCTGCGGACTTCTTCTGAAACATCGCCGAGGAGTTTGCCGTTTTCGCTGGCGGTGCCAGCATCTACAAGAATGGCGCCGGGTTTTATCATAGAATCAGAAATCAGCCCCGGAACGCCCGTGGCAGTGATGATTATATCATACTGCTTAAGGTTTGTCAAGTCATCGCCGCGATGAAAGAGAGTGACGTCGTAGCCGGAATTGGTAAACATGCGATAAAGTGGGGCGCCGACGAGCTTGCCGCGACCAACGATGGCGATTTTGGCATTGGTGAGCTTAATATCGTAGCCCGCTAAGAGCCAGTTGATTGCCGTGGCGGTGGCGGAGTCAAATTTGGCATGTTCGCCTAGGCCATCGACGTCTTTTTCTGGTTTGATGAGATTGCAGAGTTCGTCGGTTTTTGATTTGTCTGTAAGTGGTAGCTGAATGATGATACCATTAATCGATGAATCGTTGTTGGCTTGAAGAATTGCTTTGGCGAGATCCTCTGCTGAATTGGCGCGGCGACTATCTACGACTACACCAATGTCTTCGCCGTATTTGATTTTGAGGTTGACGTATTTCATAATAACTGGATTATCGGAATCTCGCAAAATAAGAAGGTGAGGTTTTGGACTCATAGAAGCGATTTGGCGAGCTTGACGTTCTTTGATAAATCCGGCAAGTTCTTTACCGCTCAGGTTCTTCATAAAAGATCTCCACGGGTTCTTGTTCGAGCCAATAACCAAATTTGTCGTAAACTTTACTAGTGATTTCAGCACGGGCGGAAGCGAGGTCGTTGTAACCGGTGGCGGATTCGTTGATGAGGACTAAGGGAGCTTTTTCGCTGATTTTGAAGCCGTGCAAAGTGAGACCGGCGAGACCGGCTTTGTCGATGAGCCAGCCGGAGTTGATTTTGTTGCCGTCTTTGCCGCGGTGGACGGGATAGCCTTTGTCGTAAGCATCGTCGACTTCTTCGTCTTTGAGATAGATGTTTTTAAAGAAGGAGCCGGCGCTGGCTTGTTTTAAGGGATCGGGAAGTTTGTCGGCGCGGATGGCGGAGACAATTTCGCGGATGCTTTTAGGGCTAAAATCGGTGATGTTGTGGTCTTTGATGTAGGTTTCAATGGAGTTGTAGAAAGGGCGGGGCATTTCGCCGGGTTTGAGGACAAGAGTGATAGAGATGACGAAATAGCGACCGGATTCGGTGGTGTTGAGAATACTGTGGCGATAGGAAAAATTGAGGTCGTCGTGAGTGAGGGTCTTGAAGGTGCTGGAAGTGGTGTCGTAGACTTCGATGGATTCTAGTGTGCTAGCGATTTCTTGGCCGTAGGCGCCGATGTTTTGTACAGGAGCGGCGCCGGCGAGGCCGGGGATTTTGCTCAGAGCTTCGATGCCGGTGAGGCCTTTATTGGTAGTATATTCGACGACGTTGTCCCAATATTCGCCGCCCATGACTTTGACTTTGATGGTGCCGTCTGGCAGGACTTCATCGGTGATACCTTGCATGCGGTTGATGATGATGGCGCCGGGAAAACCTTCGTCGTGACCAATGGTATTAGCACCGTAGCCCAAGATAAAAGTGGGCATGCCGAATTGAGCGGCAAAGCCATAGGCATCGGAAACGTCGGAAGGGGATTCGACCTCTAGGACGTAGCGGGCTGGGCCGCCAAGACGCATAGTTGTTAGACTAGAAATTAAGATATTTTCGTTTACTCTCATGAGATTTATTATAGCATTCTAGGTGGGGGGTTGTAAAATATTTTGGTTCGTGATATAAGGGAGTGCAGAAGTAAGTTGGGGTTTTATCAAAAATAATATATAATAATACAAAGAAAGGTAATACTATTATGGCAAAAAAAGATGCGGTGGAAGAAAAGAAAACTGATAAGGCGGGCAAGGCTGATAAGGCTGCGGACGGAAAAAGCGAAGCTTTGAAGCTAGCGATTGCGCAGATTACGAAGCAATTTGGTGATGGGTCCATTATGAAATTAGGCGAGACACCAAAAATGGACGTGGAGCTATTGCCGTCTGGTTCGCTGTCTTTAGATTTGGCGCTAGGTGGGGGATGGCCAAAGGGTAGAATTATTGAGATTTATGGACCGGAATCTTCTGGAAAGACGACTTTGGCTTTGCATGCGATTGCGGAAATACAGAAACAAGGTGGGCAGGCGGCATTTATTGATGCAGAGCATGCACTTGACCCGACATATGCCAAGAAAATTGGTGTGGATACGGCGAATCTTCTGATTTCGCAGCCGGATAATGGTGAGCAGGCGCTTGAGATTTGTGAGACTTTGGTAAGGTCTAATGCGGTGGATCTCATCGTGGTTGATTCGGTGGCGGCGTTGGTGCCACAGGCGGAGATTGACGGCGATATGGGTGATGCACAGATGGGGCTCCAGGCGAGACTAATGTCGCAGGCGATGAGAAAGCTGACGGGGATTATTTCGAAATCGCGCGCGACGGTGATTTTCATTAATCAGATTAGAATGAAGATTGGGGTGATGTTTGGAAATCCGGAAACGACGACCGGTGGCAATGCGTTGAAGTTTTACGCAAGTGTGAGAGTGGACATTCGTAGAATTGGTCAAATCAAAGATGGCGACAATATTGCAGGGAATCGTACTAAGATTAAAGTCGTGAAAAATAAGATTGCGGCACCATTCCGTACGGCTGAATTTGACATTATGTATAATGAAGGAATATCGAAACCTGGTGACGTACTGGATCTTGGCGTGCAATATGGAGTGCTAGATAAGGCTGGTGCATTTATTAAATATAATGGTGAGACCTTGGGACAAGGACGTGAGGCGGTAAAGAAGTTGTTCCGCGAGAAGCCGGAATTGATGGCGGAGATAGAGGCAAAGGTACGGGAACGAGCCGTTGATTAGATATTTACAATAATATCTAATCAAATAATAGGAGAAATATGCATAAAGATGAATTATGGCAAGTTTATGCGCCGAATGGTGAAGCAATTGAAGGCAAAGGGTGGGATTCGGCGCTAGGAAATCCGGAAGTAACTGGTGCGGAAGAGATTGTAGGTATAGCGATTGTGTTTTTGTATCGGTTTAATAAAGAAGGTAAATTGGAATTCTTGTGGCAGAAGCGATCAGAAAAAATAGATAGATATCCGGGTGATTATGATATATCGGCGGGTGGGCATGTGAACCTAGGTGAGTCTTTGGTGGAGGCGGCGGCACGAGAGGCGCATGAGGAAATTGGTGCAGAGATTAAGCCGGAGGATTTGCAATTCATGATTGAAGCGCCGTTTAATCGGAATCGATTTGCTTGGGTGTATGCGGTGAACTGGACGGGACGAGAAGACGATTTTGTGTTTAATGATGAGGAAGTTTCAGAGGTGAGGTGGGTGCCATATGATGAGATGGAGGATTTTCGTGCAAAGTATGCCAAGAAGCCATTAAAGGAAGACAGATTTACTTTTGAGACAATCAAAAATTGGTTGGAAATGCATGGACATATTTAAACTAGACGATGCGATTGTTGAAAAAAGTTCTAGTGCTAATAGCGTTATTTATCGCGTCACCGATTTGAAGCAAGGCGTGAAAAATCCGAATCGAGTAAATGTTTTTATAAACGATAAATATGAGTTTTCACTAGATCTGACGCAGGTGGTGGATTATAAGTTAAAGGTGGGGAAGGTTTTGTCGGAAGAGGAATTAGCGGAGCTAAGAAGAGCAAGTGAATTTGGGAAATTGTATCAAAGGACTTTGGAATGGGTATTGACGCGGCCGCGATCAGTGAGAGAAACAAAGGATTATTTGAATAAGAAAATATTTGAAAAAAAACTGGATGCAAAATATATAGATTTAATCGTCGAAAGATTGATTGACAAAAAGTATCTAGACGATAGGAAGTTTGCGGAGTTTTATGTAGAGAATCGATTTGTGAAAAAAGGAGTGAGTCAAAAAAGGCTTAGGATAGAGCTGATGAAGAAAGGCGTAGATAAGGAAATCATTGAAGAGGTGCTAGGTGGGCGGAACGATGAGGAGGAAATACGCAAGATAGTAAAGAAAAAAAGAGCGAAATATGACGACGAAAAACTGATTGCTTATTTGTGCAGGCAGGGGTTTTCGTATGATTTAGTGAAGTCGGTAGTTGCAGAATCTAGTGATTAGTGTTTTGAATTTTGATATCGGTAGGGGGTGGTGATTAGTGTTTTGAGTTCTTGATATCGGCGGGAGCGAAGCCGGGCTGTTTTTCGCGGAATGGGTTGACGAAGTTAGGGATGAAATCTTCTTTTTCGGCGCGTTTTTTAATAACTTTTTCTTCGTCTTTGACGATAATTTTGTCGTCGGTAACTTCAACGATTTCTTTTCTAGATATGACGAGCTCGGGATCTATGAGCGCTTTGAGCGGAGGGCGCTTGACGATGAGTTGCTGAATCATATAATCTTCGATGGTGAGGGTGTAATCTGTGACTTTGCCGAGTTTACTGCCTTTTTTGGTCTCGACTTTGAGGTCGATAAGATGGAAGTTGAGGTCGAGGATTTTGTCGATTTTGACGACGTCGCCGGGAGCAGCTAATTCTTCGACACCATCTATAATCATACCGAGGCTGGAGTATTCGCGGATGGATTTGACATCTAGGATGTTGGCGTTAGTGAGAGTGGGGCCAGTAAGAAGGAAGGCGATGATTTTGAGACTATCTGGATCAATGACTGGGGCGGAAATAAACCCAAGCGGAGCACCAGTCTGCATGCTCATGATGGGAGTATTGATAAGTTTTGTGCTGGTAACTAACATAAGTATATTATAGCATATTTGGTCGATAATGACTCGGGTGATATAATTTAGAAATGGAAGATAGAGTGATTTTGATTGACAAGCCGGCAGGGATGTCGAGTTTTGGTGTGGTGGCAAAAGTGCGAGGGCGATTAAAAGCGGAACTAGGACATAAAGTGAAAGTAGGACATACGGGAACTTTGGATCCGTTTGCGACTGGTTTGTTGATTCTACTTTCTGGCAAAATGACTAAAAAGTCTGGTGAGTTTTTGAAGCTTGATAAAGAATATGTCGCGACATTAAAATTGGGGTTTACTTCAACGACTGGTGATATAGAAGGTGAGATTCAATCGTATTCAAACGAAGGGGACGCGTCTGATAAGATTCAATCACACTTAATTTCGGACACGGGTCGTAAGATTCAATCATGTTCAACTCGGGGCGCGTCTGATAAGATTCAATCACACTTAATTTCGGACACGGGTCGCTCGCGCCCGTCGTTACGGGGCTCGCGCCCTAATTCTCGGCCGTGGCCTCCGAAATGTCCTCAATCAAGTGTGATTGAATCTGCCGTCAAGTCATTTGTTGGGGTAATTGAACAGACACCACCTAAATATTCCGCTATCAAAATAAATGGCGAAAGAGCTTATAAGTTAGCGAGGAAGGGGCAAGATTTTGAAGTGCCGAGTCGTAAAGTTGAAATATACAATATAGAGATTTTGAAGTATGAATATCCGGAGCTTACGATTCGGTGTGAGGTGTCAAGTGGGACGTATATTCGGACTCTCGCGGAGGATATTGGAAAAAAACTGGGCGTGGGTGCGTATTTGACGGAACTAAGACGAACGAAAGTTGGAAAATACGATGTAAAAGATGCAGTGAAACTGGAAGATTTTGTTTGACGTTTATGATTGTTGGTTGATATAATTGTATTAATTAACAAATGGAGGTTATATGGCAAAAAATAATAACAACATGATTATTGGTATCGTGGTCGCCGTAGTGGTGGTGATTGCAATTGTTATTGGTGTGATTGTCGGTAATAACAACAAAGTTGGTGACAATGGAGGTCAAAGCGGAGATAATGGCGGTGGTACGTCCTCAGTAGATTATTCGGATGTTGATGTGAGTGTGGGGTTTGGTGATTATGAAGTGATGGAAGCTCAGGCGAAGGCTATTCAAAACGGCGAAATGACCGGTAAAATTATTCAGGTTGATGGTATTGTTTCGCACCCAATAAAGACGTATTCGATTGTCGAAAGAAATGAAAATGGTAATGCGGTTGGTACCGAATTTATTATTGATGGAGTTGATGAGAGTAATTATCCACAGGATGGTGAGCATATTATTATTACAGGTGAAATTGTCGAAAAAGAGCCGCTTTATTACGTAATTAAGACTACTCCAGGATACATTGAAATTCTGGATGCAGTAGAAGAAGAAACTAATGAATAGGAGGAATATGAAAAAATATATTGCTGAGTTTATTGGCACTATGGTGCTGGTGCTGATTGGTTGCGGTACGGCGATGGCAGTGGGATGCAATCCTTCGGCTGGGAGTGGCTATATTTTGACGGCTTTTGCGTTCGGGCTTGGGCTTCTTACGATGGCATATTCGATTGGAAATGTCTCTGGATGCCATATTAATCCAGCAGTGTCGTTAGCGATGTTAATCCGCAAAGATATTACTCCTAAAGAATTTGTTGGCTATGTGATTTTTCAGACGCTTGGGGCGCTAGCTGGTGCGGGTTTGCTTGCTGGGATATTTGCGGGTGGCGGTGTTTTCGATATGACTGGTAACTTTGGCGCAAATGGACTAGCCGGCGTGAGCGGCAATACGGGGATTGGATTATTGGTGGAGGTAGTGCTCACTTTTATATTTGTGATTTCGATTTTGGGTGTTACTTCGAGTAAGGCTAAGCATGGGCATGTGGCTGGATTAGTGATTGCACTTTCGTTAGTGGCGGTACATATTCTAGGTATAGGTTTGACTGGCACGAGTGTTAATCCGGCTAGATCTCTAGGGCCGGCTATCGTGGCAGGGCTTGGTGGTAATGGTGAGGCGCTTGGTGTGGTTTGGGTGTTTATTATTGGGCCACTAATTGGTGGAGCTCTGGCAGCTTATACTTACAGAATGCTTGAGAAATAGCTATTTAGATTAGGGGGTTTTCAGGTGGGAACTTTTGTGGTATAATTAAGGGTATGATAACAAAAGAGAATAAGGAAAAGGCTATTGCCAAGGTTGCTCGCAATAAAGCGGACGTTGGTTCTCCTGAAGTACAAGTTTCGATTTTGACTGAACGGATTAAAGAAGTAACCGAACATGTCAAAAACAACAAACATGACTTTATGGCCAAAAGAGGTTTAATGCAGATGGTAGGGAAGCGTAAGAGACTGCTCAAGCATCTGGAAGAGACTGATTTTGAGTTATATAAGAAAACTGTTAAGAAACTAGGCCTCAGGAAGTAATATTTGGCAAGATACTTCGTTAGCATTTCCGCTACGCAGGAGACGTACGATAAGTACGTCTCCTTTGCGTTGCTCAATGCTGCCTCGTCTCTTGCTCAAATATTACTTCCTGAAGTGTTCGATATTTGGCAAGATACTTCGTTAGCATGAAAAATCCCGCTCGTTAGGAGCGGGATTTAAGCCTATGCTACTTGTGTTAATTTGCCGCAACGTAAGCGTATTCGTTCCCATTGACAATGAAATCGTCAATCGCTTTTTCGAAAAGATTCATCATTTCTTCGAAATTTTCTTTGAAACATGTATTGTTGCTGTTTTGGTTATTTCTGATGAACCAGCAGGTGATATCATCTCTGCCGTATCTGAAATGAACTTTGGCATCGATGCCGTACGTTTCGGCGGATATTTCTTCGATTGATTCCCAGATATCAAATAGAGGATTATCGTCTTCTGTTCCGATAAGTGGAAAGTCTTTAATGAGTAATTTTCCAATATTTCCGCCATGTTTCACGAAATACTTTGGTTTTGGGCTACTGAAGTTTTGCATAGGACCCCCTTAATGTAATGTTCTAACAAGATTGGTTATCGTGTTACTTGTATATTATATCATATTATTCTATATTTGACAAGTGTTTTTTATTAAAACAATATTGCTGGAGTGTTTTTTTTGAGTGAAATAACGAAGAAAGTATTGCTTTTTGTGAGATTAAAAGAATAAATGTTTAGTGGCTTATGTAATTAATTGGTGAAGCTATGACATTTTTATGGCGATTGTGGTAATATATATTATATGAGATGTTTAGTTGGTAATTCAAAAACACGTTTTTTGGTTTTGTTTTTGTTAGCAGCAACTAATCTCTTTTGTATCTTACGTTTTACTCCAGTATTTGCCGAAGAATTCAATAAATGTGGTGGAGTAGATACATCCATCATTCAATGTGATGAAGGTGGTGATGGCGGTATTTGGCATATTGTTCATTTAGTAGTAGATATTCTTTCTATTGGCGTAGGGATTTTAGGCGTGATTGGTATTAGCGTTGTTGGTATACAATATCTCACGGCTGGACCAAATACCGAAAAAGTCACTATGGCCAAAAGAAGACTCTTTCAAATCATTATTGGTTTAGCGGCTTATGCAGTCATGTTTGCATTCTTGCAATGGTTGCTACCTGGTGGATTCTTTAATAATCCGGCTGATAACATTTCGTCTATTACTATTGATAAACCTAAAGCGACAGTAGAGATTGGCAAAAGCGAAAAGCTAAGTGTTCAATTTGAACCAGCAGAAGTTACTGATAAGACTCTATCCTGGAAGAGCGCCAATAACAGCATTGCGTCCGTAATTAATGGTGTAGTAGTTGGAAAAAAAACTGGTAAAACTAAAATCACTGCAACTTCTGCTAATGGTAAAGAAGCTACTGTAGAAGTCACCGTCAAACAACCAGAACCTACCAAACTAGATTTCAGCTATAAAGGCAATGGTACTGTAGAACCAGGTCTTTTTTCTTCCGAAACCATGAGAATAGTAGAAAAACACTTGTATGATGTGAACGCTCAGAATTTTTATGACGTAATTAATTCTTATGGTGGATTTGAAAAGTATGCCAAAAGTCTAGGCGGCGTATTCGGCAAATACTACGGCAAAACCATTAAAGGTCGCACCGAATATGATGTCCAAAAAGCTGCAGAATATGTATTAGGTTGGATGTATATGTATGGATGGGATTATATAAATGGTGGTGGCCACCATGTTAAATGGGGCGGTGGCGATAATTACGCTCCAGACGCATTCTATGTTAATGGTTTTTCAGAGGGTTCTGGAGGTGGCAGTAGGTCGTTCGATGGGAAGATCTCTGGAAAAAATGGGTTATACATGTCTAGCGATTGCGGGGGTCTTCCGAATTTTATTTACGAAAAATTGGGGATTATGTTTAAAGAAAACTATTTTATAACTAGATTTAAAGATTTAAGACCTGGCGATATTGTCTATCTTAAAGACCATGTATTTAATAAGAGTGGCCGAGATAATACTACCTGGAGATACCCGCCAGGTCACGCTGGACATAACATGATAGTTGGTGAAGTGTACAAAGATAGGGTCGTATTGTATGATGGTGGAAGTTATTTTGAGATTCATAAAAGCTTTAAGAGAACTCTTAAAATTCCAGCCACCGAAGAAGAAGAATATCGGGAAATAGAAAGAGAATTTCCGGGCTTTAAAGGCTGGGCGGCCGTAAGGGCCATTAACTTTAAGAGGTAAACTAAAAGTGAAAAACCCGCCTTTTAGGCGGGTTATAACTATTTGATTTTTTTCATAATCTCTTTTTTTCTGGCCTTTAAAGAAGGCATTTCGAGATTATTTTTGCGAACAAAGGCCTTGATTGCTTCGTTTGCTTCTTCGCTGTATTGCGATTTCTTAACGTTGCTTTCAGCCTGTTCAACGAGGGTGGTTTTTTCCAAAAAGAGCTTTAAGCCTTCATCGTCCCGGAAGAATTTTTCCAGGATTTCCGTATACTTTGCCAGTACTCCTTCGTTTTCACCATCTCCGTTGATACTTTTTTCGGTTGCTTCGGTCAATTCTTCTGGCGTACGTTTACGCCGATTACTCGGAAGAATTGTGCACTTGATTTCGTCGGCCTCGTGTTTGACTAGGATGGTAAAAAATACATCCTGGACGCACTGGTAACGAATGGGCCTGAATAGTTCCACTACGGGATCATCGCACTCGTATGGAGTAGGGATTTGACCCTCAATTTTGACGTGTGCCGAGGCCGACTTTTCGTCGAAACTCGTAGATGACACCCTAACATTTGTCTCGTTGGAATTTTCCA
The DNA here is from genome assembly GCA_017516075.1 of Candidatus Saccharimonadota bacterium. Taxonomy (GTDB): domain Bacteria; phylum Patescibacteriota; class Saccharimonadia; order Saccharimonadales; family Saccharimonadaceae; genus Nanosyncoccus. Next base: position 3,318 of record JAFWDS010000018.1, on the reverse strand, counting down.
TTGATTTCCCCCTTTGTTTTTTTAATGTGCTATGAGCGTCTGAATGTGCTTACACTTATTATATCATACTTTGCTAATTAAGTCAATATTTGATATAATAATGTTCAGAAAATTAACATAACAAGGGAAGACGGCAGATATGTCAGATTGAAACGCCATAACATATTTTTCAGGACTCGCGTCCGGCCGTACGAAAGCCACGGGCGGCCGGCGCTACACCTCGCCTTGCCAGGCTCCGGAGTGTCCTGAAAAATAGTTATTGGCGCTTCAGTCGATATATCTGAGGTTTTCCCGAGAAAGGATTATTTTTATGGAAATTATCAACCCTAATGGCAAGAAAACGGTGAGGGTTTCGACCGAGTGGTTAGGGCGAGAATTAACCCTAGAGGTGAATAGAGTTGGGTTTCGCTCGACTTCTTCGGTGCTCGTGACCTATGGGGATACTGTGGTACTGGGGTCAGTGGTAGTGGGGACGAAGCCAGTGGTACAGGACTTCTTTCCTCTATCGATTGATTACGAAGAAAAGTGGTATGCGGCGGGAAAAATTTCTGGGTCACGGTTTATCAAACGCGAAGGAAAACCAGCGGACGAAGCGGTATTGGTGGGTCGTTTGATTGATAGACCAATTAGACCTCTGTTCCCGAAGGGGTATCGTCAAGAAATTCAAGTGGTATGTACCGTACTTTCAATGGATCCCGCCTTCCGACCGGATTGCGTAGCGATGATTGCAGCTTCTTCTGCACTGATGAATGCAGGTGTGCCATTTGATGGACCAATTGCAGGGATTCGGATAGGGCGAATTGCTGGAGAGTTTAAAGGATTTTTGTCACCAGAAGAGAGAGAAAAGTCACCAATGGATCTCGTGGTAGCTTGTAAAGATGGTAAGGTAATGATGGTGGAAGCGGGAATGAAAGAGGTGCCGGAAGAGACTATTATTGAGGCGATGCATTGGGCGGTAGATAATGTGAAGCCGGTGCTGGATTTACAGAGAGAATTAGCGAAACAGGTGGATGCGACTCCGCAGGAGTATGAATTGGTGCTCCCGGATGATGAAATATTGAAGGAAGTAGTTGATTGGACTAAGGGGAAGTTTGGTTCTAAGGTGCGCGGAAATGTGATGGAACGGGCGCAGATTTTGGATGAAATTAAGTATGCAATGCATGATGAGTTTGCTCTTTCAAAGGGGCAGGGCGAGACGGATAATGAAAAAGTAGAGTGGTATGACGAGAATTTGAGGGATGTGTATGATCAGGCGTTTGAGCTAGCGGTGCATAAAGAAGTGAGACGAGGGATTGTAGAGGAAGGTGTGAGGCCGGATGGTAGGAAACTGGATGAAGTTCGTCCTTTGAGCTCACAAGTGGGGATTTTGCCAAGAACGCATGGATCTTCTCTGTTTACTAGAGGTGTGACGCAGGCGATGAATATTGTGACTTTGGCGCCCCTCTCTTATTCGCAAGAGGTGGATACGATGGAGGTAACAGAGGGTAAGAGGCGTTATATGCATCACTATAATGCACCATCTTATACCGTGGGTGAGCCAGGGAGGATTGGTTCGCCTGGGCGACGCGAGATAGGGCATGGGTATTTGGCAGAGAGAGCTTTGATTCCAGTATTGCCTTCGGAAGAGGATTTTCCGTACGCTATTAGGAGTGTAACTGAAATTATGTCACAAAATGGGTCCACTTCGATGGCGGCGACTTGTTCGTCTTGTATGGCTTTAATGGATGCAGGCGTGCCGATTAAGAGACCAGTATCTGGGGTAGCAATGGGATTGATGGTGGATGTGCCAAAAGGTACAGAGATTACAGCTGACGACATTGATAAGGCATATGTATTGACCGATCTTATGGATGCGGAAGATTTTGCTGGAGATATGGATTTTAAAGTTACTGGTACTTCGGAAGGAGTAACCGCGCTTCAGATGGATATGAAGGTGCATGGTTTGCCGGTAGAAATTATGGAAAAAGCTTTGAAGCAATCACATGAAGGTAGGATGTTTATTTTGAAGCATATTATGGAAGTGATTGATAAGCCGCGTGCAGAGATTTCGAAATATGCGCCGCAGATTGAAAAATTGATGGTGAAACCGGAGAAGATTGGCGCGATTATTGGCAAAGGTGGCGAGACGATTAATAAGATTACAACTGAGACCGGCGCAGAAGTGGATATTGAGGATTCTGGACTGGTGACTATTTCTGGGAACGACCCTGAGAAGATTAAGAAGGCACTTGAGTGGGTGAAGTCTTTGGTGGAAGAGCCGGAAGTGGGCAAGGTGTATGAAGGAACCGTGGTTTCGATTAAGGATTTCGGTGCGTTTGTGAATATTATGCCGGGGATTGATGGAATGCTCCATATTTCGCAGATTCGTGAAGGAAAAAGATTAAAATCGGTGGAAGAAGTGTTGCATGTTGGCGATAAAGTGAAGGTGCGCCTAGTCGCGATTGACCATGGGAAGCTCAGTCTTTCGATGATTAATGTAAAATAATATAAAGACATGGAAAAGATTCGGAATTTTTGTATTATTGCGCATATTGACCATGGGAAGTCCACGATTGCGGATAGGATGATGGAGTTTACTGGGACGGTAGAAAAGCGTGAGATGAAAGCGCAGCTTTTGGATTCGATGGAGTTGGAACGTGAAAAAGGGATTACTATTAAACTGGCGCCAGTGACGATGTCTTGGAAAGGATATACATTAAACTTGATTGATACACCGGGGCATGTGGATTTTTCGTATGAAGTATCGCGGTCTTTAGCTGCGGTAGAAACGGCAGTGTTGGTGGTGGATGCGACGCAGGGGATACAGGCGCAGACGCTCGCGAATGTGTATCTAGCTCTTGAACAGGACCTCACAATTATTCCAGTGATAAATAAGGTGGATTTGCCGGCGGCGGATGTAGAGAAGGTGTCGGCGCAGATTATTAATCTGTTAGGGTGTGGTCGTGATGAGATTATTGAGGCGTCGGGGAAGACGGGGTTAGGTGTAGATAAGATACTGGATGCGGTGGTGGAGCGAGGACCGGGGCCGAGGGTGGTGTAAATATCAGTATGATAATCAGTATTATGTACAACTCTATTATAGTGAACTGGGTTTTTTGTGACGTTGTTGAATAATTAGATGATTAAAAAAGAGTAATGTTAAAGTTTAATTATGAAAACACAAAAACAACTGAGCTGAGCTGAATTCTATTTCAAATCACAAGACTTTTTGTTAACCACTAGGGCATGATTTTGTGACATTTTTTCCCGTGGACTCATCCAATTTAGGCATTTTCTAGGTCTATTATTTATCTCGGTTACGGCTTTGTCAAGCATCGC
>JAFWDS010000017.1 GCA_017516075.1 Candidatus Saccharimonadota bacterium | reverse complement strand
CTGGAGTACCGGTATAATATGGAACTATACTGCTATCATAGTTTGCTGGATTGGTACCACCATTAATGCCAGTTACGACTAGCGCCCAGAAATCATTGTTAGCTTCATTGGACTTATCACCACCTTTCGGTAAATGCCAGCCAGTAGGACAGATAGAAGTACTAGTGATGGATTGGTTCCTAGTGGTATAGTCGGTAGTATCCGCAATAGCTGCCGCCCAAGTGTAATAGTTACCATAACTATACATACTAGCGTTCGTTGTACTATTAGTAGCAGAGTTACTTGTTGGATTACTTGGTCTATCTGTAGCCGTAGTAGGCGTGTTTACATTGTTATAACGTGGGAATCTATAGTCTTGGTTACTACCAGAAATAGTTTTATCGGTAGAGTCATCGATGCTATATAGGCTATTTGCAGTAGTACTATTAATCGCCCATGGCGCTTCTGGATTAGCTAATCCAGCAAAGCTAGCATTGTAGCCTTGCGCAAGCGAACCATTAGTATTATCGGTTCCAGTGTTTTCTAGGCGCATGTTCTCAATCATCCAACAATTACCATCCGCAAGTTTGGCTACGGCGTAGGTTTCGTTGTCACGTTGGTCGGTAAGAGCTGTGACGCTGGCTAGGGATTTGAGCCCATTAGTTGCAGCGGTCAAGCTATTGCAAGCACTCACAGCATCGCTAGTCTGCATACTACCAGCAGACGGAATCCAAATAGCATAAAGCGGAAGCCCAGAGCTCATATCAGCCGGAGTAATAATCTCTTCCTGTGGACCGTAGAGATTACCGCTATAGTCGTAAGTGTCGCTCCAGCCAGCGAAGCCATAACCTTCTCTACTAAAGTTAGACGCTAAAAGTGTTGCCGCGCTACCGCCTGTGACAGTGGTACCAGTGCCTGTGCCATCAGCATACACTTGCTTTCCCATAGTCCCTTCTACTTCATTAGAATCTACTACGTTAGCATTGTAGCAGATTTTACCAGACTCACAGGCAACGGGGCCAAGTGTTGGCACCGGATTTGCCGTAGCAATGAAATTAATCACGTTATTATAATCGCCAGAAGCTTGCATAGTACTGGCTTTTGCGGCAATTTTGAAGTTTACTACATCTCCAGTACTAGTAGCAGGAGGGGTAGCAGAATCCTTTAATGTAGCAATATTGGTAACATCGCTATATAATGGCAGTCCATCATAAGCTTCCCAGTTACTTCCACTATCAGTAGAATAAGAATAGCCCCAAGTATTATCAGTAGTAAGACTAGCTAAACTAGCACCATAATTAATACTAGCAAAATTAGCCTCGGAACCAGATACTTCATGCACTAAATCACGGGTATCATATGTAGTATTATTGCCCACTGTAGCATTCAAAGTATAGCCAGTAATATTATTAGTCTTAACAATGACATCTATCACATTAGAATCCGAAGTAGTCCCAGGAGCGAGATTAAGAATATGAATATCGGCAGAAGATAAGTCTATCTGCAGAGCCGTATTAAAGGTGAATTGTACGCCCACGTCGGAAGAATAAGTAAGGGCGGAAGCGCTAGTGCTACTAACCAATGCCGAAAATAGTAACCCCAGTATTATAAACAAAGAAGTGTTTATTTTTGCGCTAAACCTTTTCATAATACCATAATAGCATAAGGACTATTTTTTGCAACTGTTATTCACGATAAACTCCAGTGGTTGCTGCCGAGAGAGCGGATACGGCCTTTGATCTCAAGGAGAGTGGTAGCCTGATTAAAAACCTCTGGCGGCAGCTTGGCGGCAGCCATGATGTCTTCACCGGAGCGAAGGCCTTGACTGAGAGCTACAAGAATCAGCGTCTCAACATCGGTGTCACCGATGAGGTTTTGCTGTCTCTGTTTTTTATACTTTTTAGTGTATTCTTCTGGGAAGAGGAGCTCTAAAACATCTTTAGGTTCGGTGTAGGGAAGCGCGCCTTGCTTAATTAGCTTGTTGCACCCCTGAGAATAGGGATTGGTGATATTGCCAGGGACAGCGAAGACGTATTTGCCTTGATTAAGGGCATGAGTAGCAGTATTAAGAGAGCCAGATTGCTCGGCGGCTTCAACTACGACTACTATATCTGAAAGACCAGAGATGAGACGATTGCGATAGAGGAAGGAACCTTTGGGGTCTTGGGTGCGCTTGCCTTCCTCGGTAAAATACTCGCCAGGGGCTAATGGTGCATTTTTGTATTCCTCGGTGCGGGGCGCATATTCAGAGATAATAGCGCCGTCTTTTTTGATGATTTCGCGTGCGAGAGAATGATGAGCTGTGGGGTAGATGCGATTGATAGGTGTGCCTAGCACGGCAATAGTCACGCCATCTCCGGCGAGACAGCCTTTGTGCGCAATACTATCTATGCCATAAGCGAGGCCAGAAATCACTATCACCTTGTGCCTTGCGAGTTCGCGTGCAAGTCGGAAGGCGACCTCTTCGCCATACTTAGTATTATGGCGAGAACCCACGATAGCGACAGTTTTTGGGCGCCCCTGTTTGCCATTTTTTGCCACATTTTCTGGCAATTTTCCACGAAAATACAATGTTTTAGGCTTAAGCGCAATAGGCTCTAACACCTCTGTAAAATCGTGCTCTAGGGGTGATATTTGGTTGATTTTATTAAAAAAGTTGGTAAAAAGTGTTGACATATTTTCTCCTGTGTGATATAATAAAGTCAGTTGGGGCACAAAAAAGTGCTCCACACCGCACCTAAATAAGTTATAATTTCAGCTATACTACTCCTAGTATAGCAGAAATTGCGAGCTTTTGAAACCCTTTCGGGCTTAGAATTTCTTCATGGTTCTCAAGTTTATAAGTATTACCTCCACTTTTGAAAGGACTCTTTCGAAGGCTTAGCAATCCCTCTAACCGGCGGGCCCCAATTTGTGTGAGGTGGGTTACGCTCCGGGGTCTCCCCGGTATAAAATAGAGAAGCGTTAGAGGGCCAAAAAGGACTCAGGTGATGCCCACCCTTACCTGAGTCCTTTTTTGTTAAAATCTGCCATCTTGGCGTTTTTCTGACCTCGCTCTATCAATAATAGCGCTTCGGTCAGAGAAAACACCAATCTGACAGATTTTACCTAAAAAAGTATGGTATGTTATAATGTGTGATATGGCAAAAAATTTAGTAATAGTAGAGAGCCCGGCAAAAGCACACACGATCGAGAAATATCTCGGATCGGATTTTAAAGTACTAGCGAGCGTGGGGCATATCAGAAAAGACACCAAAGTAGACAAATCTACTTTTGATGTGACTTACGAAATAGACCCGGGGCACAAAACTATTATTTCTGAACTCAAACGCGAGGCCAAAAAGGCCGACAAAATCTGGCTCGCGACCGATGAAGACCGCGAAGGTGAGTCGATTTCTTGGCATCTATGTGAAGTGTTGAAGCTACCAAAAAACACCGCCAGAATTACATTTCACGAGATTACAAAGCCAGCACTAGATGAAGCAATCAAAAACCCCCGTGTCGTAGATATGGATATGGTGTCTTCGCAACAGGCGAGGCAAACGCTAGATATGCTGGTGGGATATGATTTGTCGGACATTGTGCGAAAAAAAGTGCCGGGAGCGATTTCGGCGGGGCGCGTGCAATCGCCAGCTCTAAGGTTAATTGTAGAGCGAGAAAAAGACATCGAGAAATTTGATTCGAAGTTTAGTTTCAAAATTTTTGGAGAATTTGCTTCTGAGGGGGTCCTGTCAGATGATTCTCGCTCGGGGGCGCGTCGCTCGCGCCCGTCGCCACGGGGCTCGCGCGCTACCTCTCGCGCTGCCGCGCTCCGAACCCCCCTTCGCCAAGAATCATCTGCCACCCCTTCACATACATTTTCAGCTTCTTATGACGGCAAAGCTCCAGAAGATGAAAAATCTGCTTCAGATTTGCTCGAATCTTTGTCTCGCTCTGATTTCGTAGTGACAGATATCGAAGAAGTGGAGGGGACTAAGGCGAATCCGATGCCGTTTACGACGGCAGCTTTACAAATCGAAGCGAATGCGAAGCTGGGATTTTCGTCGCGCACAACAATGAGCGCAGCTCAAGGACTATATCAGGCTGGTCTGATTACATATCACCGAACCGATTCACTTAATCTGTCAAAACAAGCCATCGGGGCGATTTCTAGCTATATAAAAGGTGCTTATGGTGAAAAATACCTGAAAGTGCGAACATTTAAAACCAAAGATGCTTCTGCGCAAGAAGCACACGAAGCGATTCGCCCCACCGATGTAAGTCGCATCAGTGCAGGGAAGAATGACTACGAAAAAAAGCTTTACAAATTAATTTGGAGTAGAACGGTTGCTACACAGATGGCGAACGCCAAAGTCGCCAAAACTACTATTAGGCTTTCGCATGATTTTGTTGCAAAAGGCGAAGTGGTGGTATTTGATGGTTTTCTTAAGGTGTATGGTAATAGTAAGGACATCGCATTGCCAAAGTTGGCCAAGGGTGACCATTTAGATTGCCTGGAGCTGACAGCAAAGCAAACCTATGCAAAACCACCGGCAAGATACACCGAGGGTTCGCTGGTGAAAAAACTTGAGGAACTAGGAATCGGGCGGCCGTCTACTTATGCTTCCATCATGACCGCAATTCAGGCGAGAAAGTATGTCGAAAAGGGCGAATCCGAGGGAGAAGAACGCGAAGTAGTAGAACTCAGGGCTCAGAATGGAAAGGTTACGCGCTCTATTGTTAAGGAGAAATATGGAGCAAACAAAGGTAAGTTAATTCCGACACCGATCGGCGAACTAGTTTCTGGGTTTTTGACGGACAATTTCAAAAACATCGTGGATTATAAGTTTACGGCAAATATCGAAAAGGATTTGGACCTCGTCGCTGACGCGAAATTGGAGCGCGTAAAGATGCTGAAGGATTTTTATGGACCATTTCGCGATACTGTACTGGCGGCGCAGGGAATCGAACGTTACAACAATGCGCGCCTGCTAGGGCACCACCCAGAAAATGGCAAGCCGATTTATGCGAAAGTAGGGAAAAATGGTGGGTTCATCCAGCTGGGAGACAATGAGAAAGAGGTAGGAGAAAAACCGCAATTTGCGCCTTTACCAAAGCGAAAGTCGGTCAAGATGGTGACTTTGGAGCAGGCCTTGAAGCAACTGGCGCTGCCAAGTTTGCCGCGGTTACTCGGCAAAGCACCGGATGGCTCTGAGCTAATCGCGGCGAGCGGGCCGTTTGGACCATATCTCAAAGGTGGCAAATATAATATTCCGATGAAAGATTATGACCCATACACCGTGACCCTAGAGGAAGCTTTGCCTCTGTATCATAAAAAGATTGATTCGATGATTGCCGACTGGGGCGAGATTCAGATTATTAATGGCGCGTATGGGCCGTACGTCAAGGGGCCAGGGCGGCGCAATAACGTGAAGATTCCAAAAGATATGGACCCTAAGAAGATTACCGAGGCCGAAGCACGCGAAATGCTAGAAAACAAGCCCAAAACCAAGGCAAAATCTGGCACCAAATCCAAAACTCGCCGCGGTAAACGCGGAGCCAAGAAGAAAACCAAAAAAGCTTAGAGCGTGAATAAATGCCGTTTTCTTGGTTCATTCACGGTACTATGATATAATAGAGTCATGAGTGAAATTGTTTTTGATAGAATTAGAAAACTAGGCGAAGCTTATCAGTCCCTTGCCAAAAAATATCCGCAGGCGGCAAGAGAGATAACTTTTGCGGAAATACCGGAACAAGTATTTAACTCTAATGCGATAGAAAATTCTACTTTGACTCTCAAGGATACAGAGGATATTTTGATTCGTGGGCAGATTATGCGCGATGCAGAGATTAGGGAGGTTTATGAGGCAAAAAACCTAGGCAGAGCCCTCGAATTGCTATCTGAAAATCCTAATCAGAATTTGACCATAGAGCTAATCTTGGCTCTACACAAAGTACTGCTCTCTGGCATTAACGATGGTTTTGCCGGAAGATTTCGCTGTGGCAATGAGTGGGTGCGCGTAGGTACGCACATAGGGGCAAACCCGGATTTCGTAAACGATTTAGTCTATAAACTAGTAGAGAATTACAATAAGCCGGACGAGCGTGAATTGATTAGTAAAATCGCATATTTTCACAATGAATTCGAATACATTCATCCGTTTTGCGATGGAAATGGGCGAATTGGGAGAGTTTTGATCAATCAGCAGCTAATGAAAGAAGGATTGCCGCCTATTATGATTCCAGCAAAGAATAAATTCCAAGATTATTATCCAGCGCTAGACGCGTATGACAAAAAGAATGATTTGGCGCCCCTGGAGGAATATTTGGCAGTGCTTCTTCTAGAGTCTCTACATAAATATATTGCGATTATGAATGGAGTGAAGACTATGCCGCTGGTAGATTGGGCGAAGAAGAACGGGGTATCGCCGGCTTCGGCTCTAAACAAAGCCAAGCGCCAGACCATCCCAGCTTTCCGCCAACGCGGGCAATGGAGGCTGGCGGAGGAGTTTGTGGATGGGGAAGGGGTGGAGATTTAGGGTCGAGGACAACGGGGATTAAAAGTAAGCTGGCTCCGCTACCTACATTTAAGGGGATAACACGTACTAACTCCCCACCAAGCAACGGACACTAAATCCGTAATTCTTAGTGCCGCTGTTGGACGGGTTCAAGTACGTAGAGTATAGGTTCAGGTTGTAAGAGGCGCCGTTATTGCTCGCCGACCTACTCCAATAGTAGCCGCTCGAGCCGCGATTGCTCGCGGACGAACCATCGAAGCGGCCGGAGTAAAGGAAATTGTTCGGAAAGCTTCTAAAGCGATTACTCATAATGTCACCGGTACCGGTGCCTGATTGGTTTTCCCCACTTCCATCATAACTTCTAGAAAGGGTACCGAAATCTTTAGTAGTAGTACCGCTGGTTGGCAAAGTCCAGTTAGTGGGACAGATAGAAGTGCCAGCAGATTCAGAGCCAGATGTACCAGTAGCTGAACTATAGTAAGTAGTATTTGCCATAGCAGTAGCCCAAGTGTAGTAGTTGCCGTAACTGTACCAGCTGTAGTAGGTACTGCTACCCGTACCATTGTAACTAGCAGTGAGGCTGGTTTTAGTGTTATTGTTATTATAGCGCGGGAATCTGTAACCTGGGTAGCTACCCGTAATGTTAGTGCTGTTATATAAGTTGTTTGGAGTGGCGGTGGTAGAATCCGTAAAGTTAGCATTTTCTGAGCTATCTAGGCCCGTGAAGACTCCACCATAGTTTTGAGAGAGGCTCTGGTTAGTGACTGACGAATCATATTGATTGTTTCCCACTGTATTCTCCGCTTCTAGTCTTAGGTTTTCAGTCATCCAGCATTTACCGTCAGCTAGTCTGGCTATAGTGTAGACATTATTATCACGTTGGTCTTTTAGGGCTATCACGCTTCCGGCTGGGGCGGTGATTTTGCCGGTAGTGGAATCATAAGTAGCTTGAGTCATATTCTGGCAATCCGCAAGTTCAAATGTTTGCATGGTTTTATTAGAATCTGCTTCTAGCCAAATGGCGTATAAGGGAATAGTCTTAGTGCCACTGATTTCCTGGCCATATTTATCATAGGCTGGAGCGCTAATGGTTTCATTAGGGCCGTAGATAAGGTCAGTACCACCAACTGTAGCAGTAGAGCTAGGTGACCAACCAACGAAGCCGTAGTTTGTCTTCCAGTAGTTGGGCGCGTAGAGGTTTACGGTACTGCCTTCATTAATATTAGTATGCTTTAATTCTGTACCACTACTAACCATGCTACCACCTGTAGAGCTATTACCATTGTAGACAATGGTATATCTCGGACCCCATTTGGCGTAGAGGGTGATGGAATCGCCTGGAGTGATGGTAGTAGGTGTGGTATAAGTAGCACCATTAGTGTAGACTGCTTCATTATTTACTCTACTTTCTTCGGTCATCCAGCCGATGAAGTAATTGCCGGATGGAGCGGTGAAGCTGTTGCTTTTCAAAGCTTTGGAAGTGTTTTCTGGAATGAGCTGGGGAGTCATGGTGCCGGTGCCACCATTGCTATTGAAATTGATGGTGAGAGCTGGGGACCACTGAGCGTACAGAGTAATAGTGGAGCCGGGAGCAAGGTTTAGGGTTGCAATTGAGGCACTAGCGGCGATAGATGTGCCAGTACCATCAGCCTTAGTATTCCAACCATTGAAGGCCCAGCCAGTCCTAGTGAAGCCGTTTGCTTGGGTATTGGCGGAGTTTATTTCTACGTTTTCTTGGGAAGCGGTGGTACCGGTGACTGGGTACTCGGTGGTTCCATTGCCGTCGTAGTTAATGGTGACAGTGCCGTTAGAGGCGATACAACGGATGTTCTTTTCATAGTATTTATCGCCACCGTAAGTAGTGCCACTAGAAGAGTTAACGGAAATAGAAGAAGCATTGGCTCTAGATCCATAGGCATAAGTTCCAGCCGTCTTTGATGTCCAGAAATGACTGTAACTGGTTTGGTAAAAGGTGGCACCATTAGTGAAGCCACCATTCGTGAGAAAGCTACTCGGAGCGGATGTGGTTGTGTTAGAGGAAGTATAGGCAGCTTTGGTTTGAAGATTAGTATATTGGTCATTGGTCGGTAAGTCCCAGTTTTTTGGGCAAACAGAACTAGTCACTATTACATCAGCAGCGGTATAGGCAGCAGTACTAGCAATAGCGGCTGGCCAGGAATAGTAAGTGCCGTTGTTGTTATTGTCGCTGGTATTGGTGACACGGATTCTAGCAGCGGTAGTGGTGGTGCTAGAAGTGGTGGTACTGACAGGTAAAGTGAAGGTAGTGTTTTCTGCTAAGTCTGTATCGTCTGATGTTAATGTGATTGTGCCGTCACTATTTGGACCTTCAGTACCGGTTCTACCAAGGTTTAAGTTCTTAGTCATCCAACAGTTGTTATCTGGGAGTTTTGAGATAGTATACTGTTCTGGTTGCTCTGGGTTCTCTCCAGTTGTGACTTTACCACGATAATCCAGAAGCGTAGCGGCAGGAGCATTAGCTGCGGTGGTGACGGGTGAATTATAACAAGCAGCCGGAGACATATCTTGCATTTCGTTATGGTCTATAGTCTTTTCGGTGCCTACTGGAGTACTGGTGGTAAGATCGGCTAGTGTGGCTTGTTTCCATTGGGCATATAGTGTAATAGTACTACCTACATTAGCTAAGTCTTCTACTGATTCCTTGTCTTTATACCAATCGCCTGTACCATCGGCCTCGGTATTCCAACCCCAAAAAGTCCAGAGTTTGTCTGCATCTCCGGTAATAGTATTATTGTCTGCATCTGTATAGCTAGCTCCAGTAGGCGCAGTAAGAGTATCTGCTGAAGTGAGTTTGGTAGCTATACCTTCCTGGATACCTTGGTTAGCTACTACACCAGTACCACCATTAGCATTAAAAGAAACTATATATTCAGTGCAAGTTGCGTCCATAGTGAGATAATAAACAATCGCTCCACTATCTGCCATTTGGTATGAACCAGGAGTGACAGAATCTGCTACTTTGGTGCCATAATATATAGAAAAGGTATCATCTATATCGGTCTGGCTAGCAGTTTGGGATGGAGTCTTAAGTACACTCGCCGTAGTGGATAGTGGAGAAAAGACCGTAGAAGCAGAAGCATTAGATGTCATAGTATACCCCCATTTGTTAGTAGAATTAGCTAGTGTAGAAGTGCCATCTACTGCCGTAAATGTAGCTGTGCTAGTACCATCCCCATTAAGATAAAGATCCGGACTAGTAGACGTAGCTACGGATAGATTATATCCAGCATGACAAGTAGTAGTCACATTAATGGATTCTTCATCAATAGAAACGCCGCTACTCGAAGGAATAGCATTGAGACTAATAGAACTAGCAGTTGTAAGTGTAGCAGTATGCGCAAAGACAGAATCAGAATAAAGACTAGAAACCAAAATACCAGCCAGGACCGGCATAATACATGCGAGGAACAATTTGTTTTTGTATATGTTCATTAATAAAGCACACCTTTTTATGTTATTGTATGACCTTGTGCTAATTCTATTGAATCACGCTTACGCAAAAAGTGCAAGAGTTTTTTGAAAAAAAGTTGTGGAATATCATATTTCGTTTATGTTTTAAAATTATTTTCGATTTTTGTAAAAAGTGTGTTACAATAGTTTTTAGAAATAATGAAATCCATAGTTGACAAAGTCTGTATTTCATGATATTATAGTATAAATCAATAACATTTTAAGGGGTGAGACAAGGAAAGATATAGATGGAGCAAAATGCGGAAATCCTAAAAAATGCAATCTCCGGCAGTCTGAACATTATCGAACAAGACCGCGAAAAAGAAATAATCTCTCGTCGTTTTGGTCTGAATGGTCGCAAAGAAACACTTGAACAAATTGGCGAAATGTTGTCAATTACTAGGGAACGCGTCAGGCAGCTAGAAAAAGCTATATTAATCCGTCTCCAAATTTCCGCTGAGGAGAACCAAATCCCCGAACTCGCTCCCGCTGAAAAGCTACTAATCCGTAATCTCACCGAAATGGGTCGCGTGGCTAAACTATCAGATTTAGCAGATAAAGTATATGGCAGAGTTACTACCGAATCAGAGAAAACCGGCATTTATTTTATCGCGACTTTTTCCAAGAGTCTCGCTATCGTAGAAGAGAACGACAAATACAATTCGGCGATTGGCATCTCAGAATATGGTGATAGCAAGAAAATCCGCGAGCGCGTAGACGAGATTGTCAAAATCATCAAAGAGAACAAACAGCCGATGACCCTTGACGAGCTTGACGAAAGGCTAAATTATGAGCATCCTGACCATATAAAAGCCGTGGCGTCAATTTCCAAGCTTCTAGCTACTCTTAACGGCGTCTGGGGGCTCTCGAAATGGCCATCGGTCAACCCCAAGAATATTCGCGACAAGATATATGTGATTTTAGAAGCCAAGAAAGAGCCGATGCATTTTTCAGATATTGCTAGAGAGATCAGGGAATCAAACTTCAAGCGCAAAAACGTCACCGTGCAGGCGATTCATAATGAGCTGATCAAGGATTCGCGGTTTGTTTTAATTGGGCGTGGCATCTATGCACTCTCTAGCTGGGGATACAAGAAGGGAACTATCTCCGATATTATTGTGCGCGTGCTAGAACAGTCCGAAAAGCCACTGACCAGGGAAGAAATCGTCAAGCACGTCCTACACGTGCGCAAAGTCAAAGAGACCACTATCCTATTAAATTTACAGAACAAGAAGCTTTTTAAGAAAGTTGACAAAAACCTATATACTTTAGCATAAATCCCAGTATTGTGATATAATTAGACTTATGGAAAACGTCATACATTTTATTCTGATGCCGATATTCTGGATACCAGTGGTGTGCATTTTGGCATTTTTGACATATAGAAATTACAAAAAATTAAACAAATTGAAGGTCTTGAATGTTGACTCGGTGCTTTTGATGCTAGAAATTCCGCGTGAAAATGACAAAAAAGAACTCGCAGCGGAGCAGTTGTTTGCCTCTCTGCACGGAATTTTGAGAGATAAGAACGAGCTAAAGAACTCCGGTGGAGTGCAGGAACATCTGTCGTTTGAAATTGTGTCGGCTAGCGGGCAGATTAGATTTTATGTCTGGGTACCAAAGGTCCTGCAGGCATTTGTAGAGGGGCAAATTTATTCACAATATCCCACCGTACAAATTTATAAGATGAATGAAGATTATGTCGACAACCGCACCAATTACCCGGTGCAATATTCGGCGGAACTTGGGCTAATCGATAACGAAGCTCTACCGATCAAGACTTTTGAGAATTTCGAGGTAGACCCTTTGGCTGGTATTACAGGGACGCTCGCGAAACTCAACCCTAACAATTCAGAGGAACTATGGATTCAGATACTAGCTAGACCTATTCCAGATGATTGGCACAAGAGCACTACAGATAAATGGATCCAGAAGGTCAAATCTGGTAAAAAGACGATTCTAGCTGGGACAGGGGTAGATTGGACATGGCTAGTAGAGGTATTAGGGGCACTTTTCCGTCCACCTGCCGGTGGCACTACCTCAGATGTTACAATTGAGCTCTCCGAGCGCGACAAAACTCGTATTGCTAAGGCCGAAGAGAAGGCTACAAAGCTAGGTTATGAGGTCAAAATCAGATTAGCTTATCTGGGGCAGAATCAAACCGATGCTAGACTCAACATGCAGGCACTAGTAGGCACCTTTAAGCAATATAATTCTACGAACTTGAACGGCTTCAAACAGATAGGAAATAGCTTCAACCCGGAAGACTTAGACGCCTACAAGATGCGTCAATTCTCGAATCGTGGATTTATTCTCAATATCTCCGAGCTCGCTTCGGTGTATCATTTGCCACATACATCTGTAGAGACGCCGAATATCGTCTGGGCCACCTCTAAAACTGCTGAGCCACCAGCCAAGCTGCCAATTCTCACGGGTGAAACATCAAATGACGAGAATATTTCAGCCTTTGGTCTAACAAATTTCCGGGGAATCAACCATCAATTTGGGCTTCTTCGCAGGGATCGTTCGCGTCATGTTTATATCATCGGTCAGACAGGGGCAGGGAAAAGTGGACTACTAGAATTGATGGCGCTATCTGATGTATTTTATAATCAGGGGTATTGTATTATTGATCCGCACGGGGATTTTGCGATTGACAATCTCCGTTTCGTGCCAGAATCGCGCGTGAGAGACGTGGTATACTTCAACCCGGCAGATACGGCTTTCCCTGTCGCATTTAATCCCCTAGAAGTGTCTGACCCCGCCAAAAAGCCAAATATCTGCTCTGAGGTGATAGGGGTTTTGAAGCGGATGTTTGGCGACTCTTGGGGCCCGAGGCTAGAGCATATTCTCCGTTATACCCTGTTAGCTTTGCTTGATCGTCCAGAAACAACGCTACTCGATATCTCTAGATTGCTTACAGATAAGGATTTCCGTAAAGAAACCTTGGATTATTGTCAGGATGTGACAGTGTTGCAATTCTGGAAACACGAATTTGGTCAGTGGAACGAAAAACAGGTTAACGAATCGATTGCGCCAGTGCTCAATAAAGTTGGAGCCTTTACAGCTAATCCGATTATTCGAAATATTATCGGGCAAGCAAAATCTTCCTTTGATGTGCGAAAAATCATGGACGAAGGCAAAATATTGGTTGTGAATCTATCAAAGGGCCTCATTGGCGAGGACAACGCTGCGATTTTGGGCTCTTTCTTGGTTACCAAGGTGCAACTCGCTGCGATGTCGCGTTCTGATATCCCAAACGTGATGGATAGGCGACCATTTTATCTCTATGTAGATGAGTTCCAGAACTTCGCAACAGATTCGTTCGCCGTAATTCTCTCTGAGGCGCGCAAATACGGCCTAAATCTAACCGTAGCCAACCAATACGTCGCTCAGATGACCGATTCGGTCCGCGATGCGGTATTTGGTAACGTCGGTACGACGATATCCTTCCGTGTCTCGCCGGAAGATGCGCCGGCTCTTATCAAGCAGTTTGAACCAACCTTTGAGGAGTCCGACATCATCCAGCTCAACAACCGCCACTTTGTAATCTCGATGATTATCAACGGCGAAAAGGTCCCGGCCTTCTCTGCTACTACTCTGTCCATCCCCGATACACCGAAGGACAATTTCGACGCCATTGTGGCGCATTCTAGAGAATATTATGCCCGTCCGAGACTCGAAGTCGAGCGCGAAATCCGTGAAACCATCGAACAATCAGAGAAATACAAGAGGGAATTATCGGATTCTGGTAGGCAAGAGGAACCAAAACTAGTGATAAATACTTCTGAAAAACCGGTGTTTAAGCCTGTTTCTACCGAACAAAAACCGAACACTAAATTTGCCGATCCGGTAGCGGATTTCAAAAAGCAAAAACTCAGCCCCAACGCTGCCGAGGGCAAAGAAAGATTAGGTCTAAAAGATCTTGCCAAACTTGTAGCAGATAAAAATGCGCAGGGAAAAGTCGAATTCGTAAAAAAGGGAAAGAATGAGAAAAAAGGGAAGAAATCATTTAAAAAACCTAAAAATAAGGGAAAGAAGCAACAAAATCCTACCCCTGTAGTTCCCTCTGTTAAACCAGAGGTAGAATACCAGGAGAAGTCAGTGGTAGAAATCCACCCATCTCATAATTCTCTACCTCTGTCGACCCCTGTTCGTCGCGCAGATGAGTTTGCTGGCAAGGATAATTCAGTAGACGGATTCTTGGCAATCAAACACGAGAAATAAAGAAATATAAACACAGACGGGAATTAAACAAAAAATCCAATAAAAATCCGGCAGGACCAAAAAACTAGCCGGATTTTTGACGATTGCTGGATCGTGGTTTTAGTATAAGCTTAATGTCGCACAATATAGATTTTAGGACATTACGCTTATGTTTTAAAGACGATTAAGTTATCGTCTTGTATGAGCGGAGAATCATCCGAATATGATTTTTAAAGGATGTGGACTTGTTCTGTTGGTAGTTATCACAAAATCCGTCAGATGCTCACATTTTATGCCGGATTGCATTTTTCCTAAATCGCTTATTGATTCTTGCCACCCTAAAACTAATCTGTTTTACATTTCACTCAGGATGAATGCTCGCATAACTGGGATTTTGTAATAACTACAACATAACAAATCTAGAAATATCCTTAAAAAATCATATTCGGATGATAAACGCCCATTCAGTAGATGTTAGGTTGAACGCTCGCATACTGGGCTGTTGTAGGAGTTACAACTGTCCAAGTCCAGCTTGTAAAAATATGAGCCTATTCGACGTCTACCTCTGTAAATCTGCTTTTTGGGCGGATTTTTGGGCCCAAATTTGCGAATTTGACTTTTCCCTTGTTTTGTTTCCCTTTTTGCTTCCCTCCTCTGTTATTTTCGAAGTTTTCTCCTGCCCTTTTCTAAACATACACTAAAAAGCCAGAACAAAAACCGAACAAAAGTAGGGGATAACAGAATCGTTTTTAACAGGGGTAGACCTCTGTTAATTTTGAGGTTTATTTCCCTTTTACTTCCAGAAGGCTTTACCATCAATGCGAACATCGATATATTCGAACTCGGTAATCCCCTGTCCTGCTAGATAACGTAGCAATCTATCAGCGTCTTCGGCAGTGACGCCGGCACCACGATCGATGACCGTCTTGATATAGCCAGGGTATTCCTCGAGATAGATGTCAACTTCGCGGATGGAGCTGCTTGGCACTACGGCTTTAGCAGGGTGGTAGCCGTATCTCTTTAAATCTTGCTCGATTTCGGCAACATAGGTTTTCATGCGTGTTGAAATCATATCACTAGTATTTGAGCCTTCATCGGTAATAGGTATCGTCGCCGTAGTGACGGGTTCGTCGGTTGGCTCTGGCGCGATGATTGGACTGGTTTCTGGCTTCAGAAAGATATGATACAACACAATCAAAACTACAATTAAAACCGCAAAGCCGATAATCGTGATAATAATCCTGGTGGCCTTTTTCTTTTTGTCTTTTTTGCGGGCAGCGATGCGCTCATTTTTGGTTTCGAGTTTTTCTCTGCGTTCGCCGATGGTGCGGCCGACAACTATCTGATAAGATCTCCTGCTAAACCTCGGGGCGTGTCGCTTGGCAAGCTCCGGATGGGTTTTGCCTGATACTTTCGACGGGGCCTGCCGGATTTTCTTTCCCCCAAATCCGCTGGTTTGGGGGTCCCCCTGAAAATCCGTCACCCGTCGATGTCTATCGTCGTTTTTACCCATTCAGACCTTACTTCTCCTCCAAAATAATCTCGGCGAGGCGGTGGGCGGCGTCGGAACGGGCTTCTTCGTGCAAACGATCAGCCATGTCGGCACGGAGACGTGGACTTTTGATAAGATGGCGGATTTGCTCGAGGAGTTTGGTAGGATCAGCTACCATATCAGCATCGCTTAAGACCAAGGCAGCCTTGACTTCTTCGAGGCGGTCGGCGTTTTTGACCTGGTGACCGCCCGGCAAACGTTCAAATGGGACCAAAATAGCGGCTTTTCTAAGAGCTGCTAGCTCGGCGATAGTGGTGGCGCCAGCACGCGATACCACCACATCGGCGGCACCCATGAGTTCGTTCATAGTAGTACTAAACTCCCACATGCAGAAATTAGATTCCAGGCTGGCTTTTTCCCAGTTTTCGTATTTTTTGAGATCTATCATGTTTTCGTAATGCTTGCGGCCGGCGACGAGACCCACCGAAGTAAATTTAAGTAAATCTGGCAGGATGGCGCGGGTAGCTTCGTTGAGATTCTCGGAACCCTGTGAGCCACCAGTAATTACTACAAGAGGTTTTTCTGGATTGAATGAGAAGGCTTTTTTGAGCGAGAACTGCTTGGCTTCGGATACAGCTTTGAATTCGGGACCAACCGGGATGCCGGTCCAGATATAGTTGGGGTGAGCTTCCTGCATTTCCTCTGGTATTGGCATGCCAAAGGCGACTTTTTTGGCCTTTTTCATGAGAATACGATTGGCAAGGCCGGCAACAACATCGGACTCATGAATGATATAAGGGATCTTAAATAATCTGGCCATCAATCCTACCGGTAAACAGACGTAGCCACCCTTTAAAAAGATGATATTGGGACGGGTTTTTTTGCTAACAAGCCGACAAAAACTAGTGATGAGTCCACCGAGAAAACCAAAGAACCCTAGGATATTACCGATAATTAGGTCTTTTAAGGTGATATCAAAATGCACGAAATAGTCGCGAAACGACCAGTTGGAATAGCGATGAAATTTGCCAGCCGGCAAGCGACGGACACGAATGTATGGATCGGATTTGCCGTGTTGGGATTTTTTATCTTCGCCCCAAGCAACACCGATTTCGGTGGTGAGCTTGGTGACGTTTTTGTAATACTTAAAATCAGTCCAAAATTCTACGCTAGCGCGTGGTTTTAGGCCGAGAATTTCACGAACTACGGCGACGGCTGGAGTGATATGTCCCCCGGAGCCTCCGCCCACTACTAATATTTTCATTCTTAATTACCTCTCTACTAGTATAACATGAAATTTGCAAAACAAAACCTAAAGCAAAAGCAATAAAGACCATACTGGTACCACCATAAGAGAGTAGAGGCAAGGTAATACCGGTTACTGGCACGAGGCTAGTCATAGCCATGATATTGACGACAACTTGAGCTAAAGTCCAGGAGAAAACACCTACTACGTAGAGTTTTGGCTCTGACTCGGGCGTGGCTTCGGCCACTTTCAACATCCGAACTAGCATCACACCAAACACCATAATCACGAGAGCGAGACCGACAAAACCAAAAGTTTCGCCCATAATGGCAAAGACCGAGTCATTGATGGATTCCGGGAGATAACCGGTGGCTTGGATAGAATTCCCTATCCCAACACCAAAGAACCCGCCTGTACCGATGGCTAGCATGGCGTTTTCGACATGATAAGTGGAGTCGGAGCTCTCGCCGCCGGTCAAGGTGGTGAGCCAGGCATCAATACGCTCCATGCGATGAGACGAAGTGGCAACGGCGCCAACTGCGGCCGCTATGACCAAAGCTAGCATGATGAGATATTGCTTGGCCGGAACGCCGGAAACTAGCAGCATGCCAAAAATAATGGAGATAATTGCTACACCCGTACCAAGATCGCCCTGCGCAATCACTACAAGAAAGAGCGAAGCGCCACAAACAATCAGAAGCGGGAGCCAAAACTCCTGCCATTTGCCGATAGTTCCCTCCTCTTTTTTGCGAGCGAGAAAATCAGCCAGATAAATCACTAGAGCGAGCTTGACCAACTCTGCTGGCTGAAAGCTGAGACCACCGAGGTTGAACCAACGACATTCTCCTAGTTCGCATTTGGCTAGAGACGAGCCGGCCATAGAGAGAATCCAGAGTAAAACAGAGAGAGCTAAAGCAGCAATCATCAGAGGTTTAGCGATTTTCTGGATGTATTTGTAAGGAATCCATTTAAATGCCGCAAAAAAGGCGAGGACAGAAAGCCCGACAGAGCGAAGTTGACCCAAGAAAAAATAATTGGGGTCATAATCTGTACCATAGGTGCTATTCAAAACATTGGCGCGCATAGGACCAATGGCATAAATAATGATGAGACCTAGCGCCATCAGGCCCAATGTGGCAAATAATATCGCAAGATCCGAGCGATGCTTGCGAATTATCATAGTTCAATCTCCTGGTGGGTCCTGCCGGACATTCTCCTCCCCGCAAACCCACGGCAATTTTGGGGGACCCCCTCCATGTCCGTCACCCACCAGTGTAGCACTATCATAGTGCACCACCAGTAGCAGCAATAAATATACCCAATATTGCACAGACGCCGGCAACAATCCAGAACCTCATCACAATCTTGGCTTCACCCCAGCCAATTGCTTCGAGATGATGATGGAGTGGTGCGGAGATGAAAACTTTGCGGTGGAAGAATTTTTTGGAGGCAAGCTGAATTAAACTGGAGCCAGCCTCAATAACGAACGGAAGACAAATAATCGGTAAAAGTAGGAATGAATTAGTCATCATGGCAACCACGCCCAGCCCAGAACCAAGGGCAAATGAGCCTGTATCACCCATCATAAAACGAGCAGGTGGCACATTGAACCAAATATAGCTAAGGAGCCAACCAACTACGGTGAGACAAAAGCCAAAGAGCATAATGTGCCCCTGAAACAAGGCAATGACACCAAAAGCTCCGTATGCCATCATAGAAAGACCACCAGATAGACCATCTAAACCATCGGAAATATTAGCTGCGTTTGATGTAGCTACAACTGCGAAGGCGAAAATCAGAATCATCCAGAAAACGCCGACATTGAAATCACCAATAAAAGGCACCATGATATCGGTCCAACCTAGCCTAACGGCAAAGAACCAACCGAGCGCTAAACCTACAATCGTAATCAAAATAAACTTAACTGGGCCACGCAGGCCTGCCGCGCCGCGCCCAGAACCAAAAATATTGATGACGTCGTCAATCACGCCTACCAAAGCGCCACCTAAAAAGCCAACGAGCGGAAGCCAAGTCTGACCACGATCTAGATTGAAAATCCAAGTGACTGCTGTGACAGAAATGACACCGATGAGGCCGGCCATCGTGGGAAAAACGTGCTTAAATTTATGAGCGTGAAGCTTGGTCATGACTGGGAGGTCTTTGCCGTCTACAGTAGTTTTTTTCTGCTTTTTCCAGAATTTATATTTGTAGGCGAAATGTGTATAGAATGGAGTCAAGACCATCGAGAACAAAAATCCGCCGAGCGCTAATAAAAGTCCGTAAAAAATCTCGTCATTGATACTCATAACCATATTATATCACCAATAACCCTTTCATTTTAATTATTTCCTGGCTTTATTTTGAAATAATCTATTAAATAGTTTTGGACGTCATCAAAGAAATTGCTGGCGATACCGCCGTCGAGATATTGACCTTCGGCGGACATTTTGACCATGATGACGTATTTTGGCATTTCCCCGCTCGGTGCAACAAAGCCAATATAAGTACCGACGGTTTCGCTCATAGTGTTATCGTAGGCGCCGTCCTTGATAACCTGGGCGGTACCGGATTTACCACCAATATCGTAACCATTGCGATCGATTCCGGCGCGCTTTTTGTAATTGCGGTTATTGATGAACATATCACGCATAGTAGCAGAAGTTTCATCAGAGAGAATCTTATCCTCTATTTTATTCTCGACGGGTCCTGCCACTCTGGACGGGTCCTGCCGGTCGCTGTCCTCCCCCAAAAGTGACTGCACTTTTGGGGTACCCCCTCCGCGACCGTCACCCGTCCATGTGTCAACAATCTGACCATCGACTAGCTCTCCCTTTACAATCGTAGGAGTGCGCCAAGTGCCACCATTAACTACGGAGGTATACGCAGTAGCGGTTTGAAGCATGGTAATGTTGAGGTTCTGGCCAAAAGTCATGTTGGCATAGACGGAGTCACGGCCCCAACCCTCGTTTGGATCCGGAATTACACCTTCGGCTTCGGAAAGTTCGATGCCGGTGGGGTAGTCGAGGCGGAATTTGTTGTGATAATAATCATAGAGTTTCTCTCTGCCCACTTGAGTGATTTGATTTGGGTTACCACCGAGAAGCTTGAGAGCATGAATCGAGCCGGTGTTAAGCGACCAGTAGAGTGCGGTTTTCATATCAATAGTGCCATAAAGACTGGCGCGTTGCTCGGCGTTTTGGATTTTCCAGCCATCGACGATTTCGTAGCCTTGATTAAAGTAGGTGGTACTAGCGCTCATGACCCCCTCGTTGATGGCAGAAGAAAAGGCAAAGCTTTTGCAAACTGAGGCGGGCTCATATGGAACTTCAGTGATGAAATTAAGGTAGGCCGAGGCGTCAGTGACGTTGCCGTAATCAGCAGGATTGTAATTTGGTAGATTGGCCATGGCGAGTACTTCACTGGTGTTGGCGTCTAAAACTAGAGCTGATACATTGGTAGCTGCGGTACTATCGATGTGTCTTGCGCCAATTTCTTCGATACCCTGCTCGAGGCCACGATCAATAGTGAGAACTACGTTTTTACCATCTTCGGCGGGAATTTTGACGTTATCTTTGCCGATGGAAAGAGCAACATTATTGACGTCGGCGGTAGTTTTGAGGAGACCTTCTTTCCCTGCTAACTGCTGATTGAGCGAGCCCTCCACGCCATATTGGCCAATGCCGTCTGCATTGACGAAACCCAGGATTTCGGAGGCCAAGTTTCCTTCCGGATAGACCCGCTGGTTGTTTTTTTGGAACCAAACAGCTGAGATTTCCGCCTCGGCAATCTTGGAGGCATTCTCGCGAGGAACGTTTTTGGCAACAATGGCATAACGGAGGCCTTCTTGTTGATAGATTTCATCTAGATTAACAGAGATATAGTCTTTGGCGTGAGTTTCGAGAGCAGATTTGATTTGATCTTTGTCGGTGACGGCTGGGTCAATAATGATTTGATAGGCGGTCTGGTTTAGGACCACAGCGACTGGTTCACCCTTGTCCATCATATAGATTTCGCCGCGTTTTGGCGTGATAGTCTCGAGCAGAGTGTGCTGTTCACTGGCTTTGGCGACCCAGATGTCATGCTCAAAAATTTGAATGAAAAAAAGTCGCACTAAAATAATTAGTAGTGCGAACATAACGACTCTTTTAAGAATATTGATGCGTTTTTTGATGTTGACGTTATTCTGCGACATAGCCGGTCACCGTGGCGTCTTCCATGGTGGCAGCGACAGTACTATTTTTGGCGGCTGCAACGGACGTAAGACGTGCTTTTTCTACTGCGAGATCATCTTTTTTGACATTCATTTCAGATATTTCAGATTCGACAGAGGATAGTTCGTAATCAAAACTGGTAGCTTTGGTACCTTCAGCAACATATATAAGCCCAAAAACGAGAGTAAGCATACTGACGATGACTATTTGAGAGATTGAGCCTAGGCTCCTTTTGGTGTGACGGATAGTATTGCGATTGCGTGCAAAACTAATTCCCTCTACTCGTCTCGATACATATGTTGTAGTTGATATACTCATTGATTTCCTCGCTTAATGTTTGTTTTTGTTTTGTTTTGTTTCGTTATCATTATCTTTGATTCTTATCATAGTCCGGGGGCTTTTACGATCAGAGCTATAAGTAAATCGTAAAAGCTTGCCCGGGAAGGTCATACACTCCACACTCTCCGTGTGAACTCTAAATTGGCGGACCTAATGGTCCATGTCACCCCTTAAGGTTTGCACTAGCTGTTAAGCTCGCGGCTCGCCTGCTTCTTATTCCGCTCGTTATCAGTCGCGGCGACCGCGAACATAACACTAGCTGCAAACCTTAGCGAAAATTAACTTTAATCGTTTGTTTGCGGGATTTATTCGCAACCATGATTTGCTTTGGCATGTTTGCCTCCTTTTTTATTTTTATTTTTATCAAATCCGCTTGATTGCTACTCGCAGTTTCGCGCTACGAGAGCGCGGGTTGATAACTAATTCATGCTCTCCAGCAGTGATAGGCTTTTTGGTGAGGATTCGTAACGTTGATTCTTCGCCATGACTAGATGCATCCTTAAAAAAGTCCTTGACCAGCCTGTCTTCTAGGCTATGGAAGGTAATAATCCCGAGGCGACCGTTTTTATTTAGTAGTTTTGGCAGAAGCGGGAGGGATTTTTCGATCTCATTTAATTCATCGTTTACTACTATACGGATAGCCTGAAAGATTTTGGTGGCGGGATGGGTTTTTGAATATTTTGATTTCGCTTTGATGATATCGGCAAGTTCCTTGGTACTTTTAATCGGGCGATGATGTACTACCTCTCTAGCTAGCATATTAGCGCGACCCTTCGGTTCCTCGCCGTAGGTCATGAAAATATCCGCTAGGGCCCTTTCACTATATTTATTTACTACTTCGTCTGCCGTTAACTTTTGCCTTCTATCCATCCTCATGTCCAGAGGTCCGTCGCTTTTAAACGCAAAACCCCTATTTTCCATATCTAGTTGCGGAGAGGAAACTCCAAAATCGGCTAGTATTATATCAAAAGTCTTTCCACACTCGATAAGCTGTAGCAGAGCACTATAAAAGTCCTGGTTGATAATCTCTGTGATCGGAAATTCCTGTCTTAAATAATCCGCAGCGAATTCGTCACGATCGATTAAATATGAACTCTTATATTGCTGTGTTACATCCAAAATCGCTCTAGCGTGCCCTCCGTATCCGGCGGTCAGATCCAAATATGTTTCGTCTGGCTGCGGTTTCAGGTATGCTAGGACTTCTGATAATAACACTGGAATATGAAGTTTCTCCATGTATTTATTATACAGTATTTGAGACCGTTCAACTAGAAACTTCAGCGGTTTTGTTTCTGCTTTGATTTTTGTTTTATTACACAATTAATCCACCACGATTTTACCAGCGCGAAGCTAATCTTACAATCGCAGCCGTTGAGAGACTTATTGTGTTGTAGACCATATAGAGTTTTATTGGGAGGTGTGTTTTAGAGGAAAGAACGCACGATTTTTTTGACGCATCTCGCTATCTTTTAATGCGCGCGAAGCTCCTAGATGATCGGTCTCAAATGGATTTTAATGTACGACTTTTTAGTTTGTTTAGCGTTTTTGTTTATTGTTCGCTGATTTAAGTTTAGTACAAATTTTCAAAAAATGCAAGTGCTTTTTTGGACTATTTATAGGCATAAGTTTTCCACAGTATGTGGATATGTTCTCTGTTAAATCACCGAACACATCAGTCTTGATTTTTTGGTGTTTTATTTTGTAATAACCGAACATTTCCCTGTTGTTTATCAGATTGTTTTTTTCGTTTTGACTATTATGTCTGAATATGGTATAATATCATTAAGTTACTGACTTATGATACAGTAATGAACTTTAAATTGTTTTACATTATTCTAGGGGGGGTCTAATATGCAAGTTATAAGGTATCATTTCGACATTAGTCAATCGAATTCTTCTGGCGAGGATTTACTTTCTTTTTGCCCAGAAAGCCAATTTGGTCATATTGTTATCGATATGTGGAATTATTGTCATTATTTAAAAGATGACATTTTCGCCGATCCTTTGTTTGTTTTTCCTGAGTCAAGTGCAGATCATCAATCCGAACTATACATCGTTGAGTATTGCAAGTCGCATGCTCATAATATCGTTTCGGGATTCGATAAGTATGCTCACATTCATTCCATTGGTGTAAATGTTGAAGATTTTAGTTTGACTTTGAAGGTTCAAATCGATAATGGCAGACACGCCCATTTCAGAATTGCCAATGCTAATTTATTCTTTTATTTTTCCGTGTATGAAGATGATGGTATCGAGACCGAGCGGTATAGCATCCATGTATTACATGATTATCGCCTGTCCGTAACGGCTTATCGTCATAGAAGGTTCTGCAAAGATACAAAACCTAATTCCGAAAACCCGTGGCTTTGGGTCAAGAAATTCGAAATCGATGCAGCTTCAAGATCTAAGCTTCACGTTAGAGAAGCTCATAGGTACGACGATGCGGATTGGACGCGTTTTAGTAATAGTTCTCTCCTGCTAACCGCAAGTGGAAGAATGGTATCTATCGATGTTTCCATCGATAAGCTCGGCTTGACGACCAGAACCAAGAACTGCCTCAAGAATGGCGGCATTGACACTATTCTGGATGTTTTGAATTATCCGCATTGTTTTGGTAATATTCGCGGTTTTGGACCTTGCTGCGCTAAAGATTTGGAAGAAAAAATGCACAAAATTGGATACGATGATTTTACGACTCGAATGAAGTAAAACAGCTTTACAAATTTACCCCCAGATTAATTACTGGGGGTTTATTTTGTGTGGTATAATGGATAAAAATAAGTGGAGGAAATTCATGGAAAAAAATGATTTTGACGTGTTTCTGTGGGCAAATGAAGTAGATGAGGTCAAGAATAACGTTTCAGCGGAGCTCTTTTTGTTCAATAAAAATTATACGCCGTTTAAGATTAAGTATTCCGATAAGCTGACTGGGGCGGTAAAGGCAATGTTTATGCAGGAGGCGATTTCTTATATTATTACGGAGGCAGATAAAGGGCTAGAGTGCCGTGAATATGAACGCGCCGATGGTGAAGAGAAAGTGATTTATCGGACAACGGTCGACAAGGTAGGGCGCGCTGAGACTTTGATCCACCTGATTGAAAACGAGTATAAGGATATTGATTATTTCTCGGAAAACGAGTACGATTTCAAGAAGGTCAAAGGGATTATAGCGCGATTTACTTATCCGGGCGAAGAAGGAATGAAAACGTTTTATATTGCCAAAATTTTGCCAGCTTCGGCAGCACTCAAAGGATCAACTTCTTGGGAGATTAATGGTGAAAGCTTTGAACCCTTCTCTGCTGAGATAGCGCTCAAGATGCCAGATGATAATCAAGTGGCGATTGTGGATGGTAATATTGTCGTGTTTAATCAGGCGAAGTTTGAGAATTTGTTCCAGTATGATTACAAGTCGCAAGTGATTGCCGAAGCGAAGGCGAAGGAGTTGACTGAAAAGTATAAGCTGTCGTTTGCGGAAGGTTTGACGCTGGATGGGCTTTTAGCCGATAAAAAACCTATCTTGAAAAAAGTGCAGGCGATGGAAATTGCCGAAGAAATGCCACAAGATAAACTGCTGGATTATGCAGACGAGATGCAGCTAGAGCTGATGACTGACGATGATGGCTCGATTATCATCATGGATGATAAGGATCTCACGATGTTTGTAAATCTTTTGAATGAGGATTATTATATTTCGCCGGTGAATGGTAGACGCTATGAGATTAAGTCCAAGAAACTATTAAATGAGCCAGATGGTGAGCCACCGAGGGGCTAGACTTCTTGTATTATGAGGTCGAGGAGGCGGGCCTCGACGGATTTAACGCCGTTGAAGTCGTTTTCGGTGACTTTAATAATGGGCTCAATTTGATCATAAGCTGGGTCGAGAGTGAACCATTTTTCTGGGGCGAAAAAGGCGACAAGCTTTAAATACTTGCCGTTTTTGTCCCGGAGGTCGAGGCGGAGATGGTTTTGGTCGGCGCCCATGCGAGCGACATTGACTAATTGCACATTTTTGAGGCGAAAAATCGGTTCTTCATTCCCTGGTCCAAAGGGCTCGAGAGATTTGAGGTCATCTAATAGCTCTAGAGTGAGGTCGGAAAAATCAGTCAGCTCAAGATCTGGGCTTTTGGTGAAGTATTTTTCTTGGTCTACTAGATGCAAACTGCGATAATATTCGTTTAGTTGTTCACGGAATTTGAAGAGATTTTCCCTGGCGACTTTGACGCCAGCGGCGCTAGCATGGCCGCCGCCACCGATGATGGTGTCTTTGGCGTGGGCTAAAGCATCGGCGAGGTTAAAATCTCCGAAACTACGACCGGAGCCCTTAAGAACACCCTCCGTAGTCTCAGTAAGGACGAAAGCCGGTTTTTTGTAATCTTCGACAAGGCGACCGGCGACGATACCGAGAATACCCTCGTGCCATTTCCCCGTTTCTATTATTACTGGGTCATCGCTGACACCACGCTCTTTGATTTCTCTGGTGGCGGAATTTTGCTCAGTTTTACGTTTTTTGTTGAGTTGTTCGAGTTTTTCGGCGATAGCGGCAGATTCGGTGGGAGACTTGGTGCGAAGGAGTTCTAGAGAGGTGGTGGCAGATTCTAGGCGACCGGCGGCGTTAAGACGCGGGCCGAGCTGAAAACCGATAGCGTCAGAGTTTAAGGTTCTCACGCCGGCTTTTTGCATAAGTTCTTTGAGGCCGGGGCGACGGGTTTTCTCCAAAACTTTGAGGCCATAGTAACAGAGGCGGCGGTTCTCACCTAGAATTGTCATGCTATCGCAGATGGTGCCCAGTAGGACGAGATCGAGGAGCCATTTTTCTTGACCGGAGTCGATAATTCCCTCTTTTTTAAGGGCTTCGGCGAGTTTGAAGGCGACGCCGACGCCGGCGAGGTTTTGCAGAGACTCAGTAGGAGTGTCTTTTCTATGGGGGTTAATTACTGCGAATGCATCAGGGATTTTGTCGCTAGTTTCGTGATGATCGGTGACGATAGTATCGATGTTTAGAGTGTTTAATTCATCTATAATGGCGTGATTGTGCGAACCGCAATCTACTGTAATAACAAGGGTGATTTGATGGCTTTTGGCGCGGTCGATGAGTTTAGGGCTCATGCCATAGCCATCGGCAAAGCGATCTGGAAGCATGATTTCGATGTTTTCGCTAGGGATGCCGGCGAGAATCAAAGTCTGTTCCATCAGGGTACTAGAAGTGACGCCGTCGACATCGTAGTCGCCATAGATTAAGATCTTTTCTTGGTTTTTGATGGCTGTTTTGATGCGGGTGACGGCTTTGTCCATGTCGGTAAGTTCAAATGGGTCTATATAGTCCTCATATTTCGGATGCAAAAAAGATGGTGTAAGCCCACGCTTTTCCAGTAATCGTATAAATAATTTATTCAATTTAGACCCCTGTTATCCGATAGTTTTTGATGGTTTGCTACCCTTTTGACTTTTTATCACGATGCTTTGAAGCTCTTTTAAAATTGGGAATTGTTTGTTGGTTTGGTAGATTTTGGTCTTGCCTTTTTTGGTGACAATTAAGAATCCGCCGCGCGCCATACGCTCTAATTCCCTCTGGATGTTGCCAGGATCCTCTTTAATGAGCTTGGCTAAGCCTCTGACATGAGTTTTGAAATCCGGATATTTGGCAAAAACGACCAGGATTTTGCGGCGCACTCTAGATGTAACAAATATTTCTAACATAATACCTCGTTTTAACTCTCCCTATTATACACAAAAGCTGTAAAAATTACAACAGCTTCACATATCGCATGGAAGGCAATTTATTCGCGGTCGACTTCACGCCATGTTAATTTTTACAACGTTTCACTCAATCCTCGTCTCGATCAAGTTGCTAGCTCGCGAGGCTTAAGGCCTCGCTCGGCAACTTTACTCGCCTCGGATGAGGAAAAGTTGTAAAAATTAACTGGGTTCGTCAAATGCTCATAAATTACCTTCCATACTCTGTGCTATAATTGTTGTATGTTTTATGAGGTGATACCGGAGGGTAGGACGGAGGCGTTGACGTATGAATATGATGATTCCCTTTCCGTAGGGCAGATTGTGATGGTGCCGATTGGGCGACGCATAGTGCCGGGCGTGGTTGTTAAAAAAGTTGCGCAACCGGATTTTAAAACCAAATCAATTATAAAAGTTTTGTATTCAAAGCCGCTGCCGATGCATCTTTTAGAAACAGTGCGTTTTGTACATGAATATTACTTGGTGCCGTCTGGTTCCGCAGTGTCTCTGATACTGCCTAGAGGGGTTGAGAAGAAGCGGCGTAAAACCGAACAAATGTTCGGGAATGTTCATGGGCAGGGCCTGGTTGAACCTATCTTTTCGGCATCTGGACTTGAAATTTCAAGCACGTCATACGCTGGCGCGCCAGGAGAACCGTCCCTTCGGGACGAACCTCTTGGGCGCGTCAGGAATATACGTGTTGAAATTTCAAATCAATTTTATGATGCCGAGAAAGATAGGATTCAACCACCCGCCCATAAATATACTTCCGAGCCCCCTTCGATAGAGTACGTGAACCACCCACCGCAAAACATTTGTCCGTCACACATTCAGCTTAATACCTCACAAAAAAACGCGCTAGAAGGGCTTCAGAAGGCCGTAGGAGCCACGAAACTGCTTCATGGCGTTACTGGTAGTGGTAAAACTAATATCTATCTCAAAATGGCTCTAAATGCGTTACAGACCCATAAGTCTACAATACTTCTGGTGCCAGAAATCGCTCTCACGGGGCAGTTAGTAAGAGTGTTTGAAGAGGTTTTTTTCGGTAGGGTGATTACGATGCACTCTAAACAAACAGAGGCGGAGAGGCATTTGATTTTTGATAAGATTCTGGCGTCTGAGGAACCTATGGTCGTAATTGGGCCAAGGTCAGCATTGTTTGCTCCCCTGTCGGATTTAGGACTGATTATTATTGACGAGGAGCATGAGAACACTTATTATCAGGAGAATTCACCGAAATATTCAGCTATTCGAGTGGCAAGTTTTATGGCTGGAGCAGTTGATTGCCCCCTAATACTTGGTTCGGCGACACCGACGATAGAGGATTACTATCTAGCTTCAAGGCAGGAGTCGGTAGTGACTTTGATGGAAAAAGCCAAAATTACCGCCGTGAAGCCAAAGATAGAGATAATAGATTTCAAAAACAGAGAGAATTTCTCTAGAAATAAATATTTTTCTAATTTCCTCCTAAATGCCCTAGCAAAGAACTTAGAACAGGGGCGACAGACACTGATTTTTCATAATCGACGAGGGTCGGCACCTCTGACGATTTGCGAAGAATGCGGTGAGGAGATTTTGTGTCCAAATTGCTTTTTACCCCTAAATTTACACGCAGATAGCTACGAATTGGTCTGCCATACCTGTGAATTTCGGATGAAAGTGCCTGGGAGCTGCCCAAAATGCCAGGCTCCAGGGCTGATTCATAAGGGATTTGGGACGAAATTACTAGAGACAGAGCTAAAAAAACTCTTCCCAAAGGCACGAATAAAGCGTTTTGATGCCGACAATAAAAAGGGTGAGAGTCTAGAGGAGCAGTATAGCGCTGTAAAAGATGGCGAAGTGGATATTTTGGTAGGGACGCAGACGCTGGCCAAGGGACTGGATTTGCCGCATCTAGCAACAGTAGGGGTGGTACAGGCAGACGCTGGGCTGTCGCTCCCTGATTACATGGCGGAAGAGCGGACTTTTCAGCTGCTGACTCAGGTGATTGGACGGGTGGGGCGTGGTCACATTACAGATGCAGAGGTGCTGATTCAGACTTTTCAGCCAGAGCATCCCACACTGAAATTTGCGGCTAACGAAGATTATCTAGGATTCTATGAGTATATGATCAAAAAACGGAGGCGCGCTGGATTTCCGCCGTTTAAGTTTGTTTTGAAGCTAGAAATTACGATGAAAACAGAGGCGATAGTGCTAAAAAAAGTGCGAGAATTGGTTAGGAGACTATCTATGGATGACAGGCTGGTAGTCTCCCCTGCCCAGCCGGCATTTCACGAGAGGACGGCAAGGGGGTACACTTGGCAGATTATCGTGCGCAGCCGCTCCCGTAAGGCTTTAATTGAGGCATGCGAGGGGCTGGATCAGAATTTCAAGATTACGCTAGATCCGCCAGGATTATTGTAGAGGTAAAAGGTGGCGGCGCGAAGCCCGAGTTAGATATAAAATATCATTCAGAATGGGTTCTAGGCGGTTGTTGGCGAACTTTTGTTTGTGCCACATCTCTATGATGCCAAGAATGCCATTCTTGTAGACGCTGTACATTTTGTCGATATCTCCAGAGAGATGCCACTCGTCAAGGATTCTCGGCTTGAGACACTCAAACATCCTTTTGATGATTTCTTTGCGATTATCTTTGAAAAGAATTCCGAAAAATTCCCTGTTATTCGTGATAAAAATAAGGGTGCGCAAGAAGATAATCTTGAGGCTGGAATCATTCTTGAGAAACTTTTTGATAGTTCTGGTGTAGTTTTTTAATAGATAATCCTCGTAATCTGCGGGGATAGATTGCACTTTTTTGTGGTGACGATAGAGAGTGGAACGAGAGACGCCAGCAGTCCATGCCAGCTTCTTGGCGCTAGGGTAGTCTTTGAATTTGTAATAGGCGACAAAGATGGCGCGCTCGGTTTTAAAAAAGCGCCTATTTTGCATGCGCTTCTCTGTTATGTCGCTAGTTTTCATGGGTTTATTATAGTTTGGCGGTTAAAAAAATACAAGAGCGTTTTAAAATGTGATAAAATAGGCGTAAGGATAAAATAAAAGGAGGAAAAATGTGTACAGGGGTGAGGTTTAGCGATGGTGCAGGAAACATGTATTTTGGGCGGAATTTGGACTGGTCGGTAGGATATGGACAAAAGGTGGTGATTACGCCGAGAGGTTATAAATACAAATCAGCATTCCTGGGGGAAATGGCAAATTCACCAGCGGTGATTGGCATGGGAATTGTGGCAGAGAATACGCCTCTGTATTTTGACTGCGCAAATGAGCATGGTCTGGCGGTTGCAGGGCTGAATTTCCCTGGTTATGCTGCATATGCCCCTTCGGCGGTGGACGGCAAGACTAATGTGGCGGCTTATGAGTTTCCGCTGTGGGTAGCTTTGAATTTTAAGACTGTGGATGAAGTGGAAAAAGCTCTCCGCAATGTAGCGATAGTGGCAAAACCAATCAACGAGCAATATCCGGTATCCGAGCTTCATTGGTTGATTGGGGATGCTAAGAGGTCGATCGTAGTGGAATATACGTCGGCCGGGATGGAGATTTTTGACAACGAGGTAGATATTTTGACGAATCAACCTGGCTATGCTTGGCACAAAGAGAATCTGCGTAATTATATGAATCTCTTCCCTGTGATGCCGAAAGGGGTGAAATGGGGTAAGGCTGTCATGACGGCGTTTGGGTCAGGTTCTTTGATGCGCGGACTCCCTGGCGGATTCTATTCTACGGATAGATTTATCCGTGTGGCGTATCTCAATACACATTACCCAGTGCAGCCAGATGAGGCAACAAATGTGTCGCGGTTGTTCCATACTCTAGCAGGCGTAGCGATGATTGATGGTGGCGCCGCAATGGCAGATGGTGCTTTTGAGAAAACAGTTTATACTGGTGGGTATTCGACAGCTACTCAGACATATTACTACAATACCTATGAGGACCCGGCGATTCAAAGTGTGACGCTGAAGGATCAGAAACTCGATTCAAAGGAATTAATAATAGCTTAATGATGGCAAAAGGAGGTCAAAATGCCCGAAGAAACAGTTAAAAAAGCAGAAAAAGAGGTAGCCAAGGTGGAGCCTGGTGATAATAAAAACACCGGTGGTGATATTGGTGGTGGCAATGGTGATGGTAAGACAATTGCAATCGCTGTACTAGCGACGGCGCTGGGTTGTTTTGTGATTACTTTTGCAATTTTGGCTGCTACTGGAGTAATCAGATTCAGCGGCGCCGGAAACGAGGCACCTGGAATGATTACAGATGGTGGAGGCACGACCACTGGTGGTAAAACCGAAAAGCCACAGACAGGTTCCTCTGATGATGATATTATCGAAAACCCAAATACAAGGGTGAAAGTAAATGGCATTTTGGCAGAAGTGGATGATTTGGAGTTTTATCTACCGAAAGAGTTTGAAGCTGGCGGAAAAAATGCGGATGGAGCCTATACTTTTAATCTGACAGATGATGACGGCTGGGCACAGGTGGTGGTCTATGCGGAGAAAACTTCCCTGTCGCCAGAAGCGTATTTGCTCAAGAAGAGCCCTTACCTAGATATCAACGATGATGAGTATGAAATGAATGGCACAGAGTGGGTCGAGGGTGAAAATGGTTCTATGCTGGCTTATGCAACAGAGCTAGACGGCAAAGTATATGCAGTGATCTACTCTGTAAAATTGGATTCTGACGCCACTAGCGAGGCGATGTCGATGATACCGAAAACGCTGTATATGAAGAGAGTTTATAACGATTAAGGCTCTAGTTAAAACAAATCACTGTGGCTACCGGTGCGCATAAGAAATAGGGTTAGCGTATCGTTTTCTATCCTATAGACAAGGAGCCAGTCTGGCTCGATATGGCACTCTCGGACGTTTTTGAAGTTACGTGAATCTTTGAGCGCATGGTCACGATACTTGGGAGGTAACTGTTTTTTGTTTGCCAGCATCAGAACTACTTTTTCTAATTTTCTTTCGTTTAGCCCACGCTTTTTCATTTTCGCTAGATCTTTACGAAAATGGTTTGAAAGGTGGACTTTAAGCACGACGTAAAGCCTCCACTATTTCTTTCTTGGTGGTGTAAGGACCTTCTAGTCGTTCTGGATGCTCGTAAGTTTCCTTGATGGCAGCGAGGGTTTCGGCGTTTGGGGTTTCGTCTTCGTAAGCTATATCAAAAGGAATACTCTTGGTGCGGGTAGCTTTGGCTAGAAAAATGTTAAGGGCGGTACTTAGATCTAGTCCAAGCTCTGAAAAAACCTTTTGAGCTTCTGCTTTTGTTTTGCTATTGGTTCTAAATGTGATTGCTGTGTCGTACATATATTCTCCTTGAAAGTATTGTATGACATATTTAGTACATTGTCAATACTAGTCTCCGTCATTAAAACAAACTCCATTAGTTTTCTTCGCTGGACTTGTTCTGTTGATGGTTTTTACAAAATCCGTCAGATGCGAGCGCTTTATGCAGTCTCCAATCAATCATCACTCTATTTTCAGAACTCGACTTGGTCCGCTGTCGTCTCTACAATTTTTGTCAGGCATTCGCTCCTTATGCATTATTGCAATGTTTTAACAAAGCTAATTGATTCTTGCCGCCCCTGCGTAATGTTTATCTATGAAGCACTCAGGAGGGTCGCTCATGCGCTGAAAAATTGTAGAGACTACAACAGACTATAAATCTATCCTTTTCAATAGTTAGTGAAAGATGACAAATGGATATTTGTAAATTGTTTCGATGATTACTAGATAATTTGACTATAATAATTCAAAAAGTAATTATTGCACACATCTAATCGATAGGCCGTTATACTTGCCGATACTAGTATTAAACGAGGCATTAGAGCTATATAGAAAAAAATAGTATGTTTGGTCGGAATTGAACCCTGTACTGGACCAATACCAACTACTATCACCTAAAAGAATCACAGATGAACCATTGAAGCGACCAGAGTAAATGAAATTATTGGGATAATCTCTGAATTTTTTACTCGCTGTAGCATTCGTAATGCTTTGATTATTATTTATTTTATAGTTCAGATAATAGAACCCACCAGCAGTATTCCCCCCTCCATTACCGGTGCGATCTCTACCGTAAGGAATATGCCAACCAGTAGGACAAATAGATGTTTCAGAGTACGTGCCGTTAGTATGATAGTTGGTATCCGCAATACTGGAGGCCCAGGTGTAATAGTTGCCTACAGAATACACATTATTTGAATTGTCCCAGATGGTCATGTTAGCGACTGGATTTGCTGTATTTTGGTTATTATAGCGTGGCATTCTGGCATATGAGTAGTTATCTGTCCCTATAACTATTTTGCCTTCAGAGGTTGATGGACTATATAAACTATTGGCTACTGGTGGGTCAGCGTTGTTAAAATTAGAATCTTCTGGATTGGCTAGGCCTACAAAACTCGAATTGTAGCCTTGAGCTAGGGAGCCGTCTGAGTTATGAGCTGCTGTATCGTCTAGCCTGAGGTTTTCCGTCATCCAGCATTTACCATCAGCTAATTTAGCTATCGTATAGACATTATCATCTCTTTGATCTCTTAGTGCAGTAATAGTGCCTATAGGCATAGCAGAATTGTTCGGGCAGCTAAAGTCCTGAAAATCGCCAGAGCTTGGAACCCAGATAGCGTAGAGCGAGAGACCTTTGGTTAAAATATTAGATGGAGTGGTGAATGAAGCATTAGGACCATAGATATGATAGCCCTCGTTAACCCCAGTACCGTTGCCGTTTATATCGTTCTCATTTATAACCCAGTCAAACTTGTCGGACCAACCAGCAAAACCATAACCTGGATGCTGAAAGTTGTTTGCCCAAAGCGAGGATAGTACAACATTATTACCATATCCGCCTCCACTACTACTGCCGCCACAATCGTCTCCCATGGTATCAACAACTCCGTGCGCATTGGGCCAATAGCTGATACACCCTGGGGATGCGGCACGAGGTTGTAGTGGTTCTTCACTAGCAGGATGAACGAGGGTGTAGATGACTTGGCCAGCGTAGGTGTCGGCGGGCTGGGTTTTTGACACGTAAGCAGCGTAGGTAGTGGTGAGCTCTGCACCAGTAGCTGATGCGCCTATGCCTGTACCAGAGTTCCTATGAGCTACTTTAGTGTAGGTATTTGGAACTGCGTGATAAGCATTAAAGCTATTGTCTAGAGTGATTGGGTAGGTGGCATTTGCATCTGTGGACAGTTTCATGGCCCAGTTAGACACATCTGGGTTACCCGCCGTAGTAGCTGTACCGGTTTCTATTGTGGTGTTAGTGGAAGCTCCTACTAGTTTGTTGCTGTTGGTTTCTCCTATGGTGTTTTCCGTATAGCCAGTAGCGTAAATGGCGAAACCTTCGCTATCATTACAGAAGGCTTTAAGAGTAGTAGCGCCAACGTCTGCAGTGTAGGTGCCGTTAGCTATATTGGCATTGTGAGTATTCATACCCGTACCGGATAGTGTACAGGAAACTGGGATGGTAATGTTGATTTCGTCTACTAAGCCAGTCCCAGCAGAAACAAAAGAGTCAAATAGATAGAACCCAGAGATGATAGCGACAGCAACTAAACCACCTAAGACAATACTGACTGGATTCGATTTTACCTTGTGGGTACTTTGTATCCCTGTATAATCATCCGTTTCAAACGCAGTGTTATTCCCTTTTAGCATAAACTTATTATAACATACTTATAATTCTTTTAATAAATCATTTCCCCACTCTTTGCTTCACATTACCCCTAGAGTATGGTATAATGGGCTTATGAAAATAATTACCACGCCGGATGCGCGCCTCAGGGAGAAGTCAGAAAAAGTCCGCGAAATTGATGACGAAATTCGCGGGATTATTGCTGATATGCGGAAATTATCTCTGGATTGGGAGAAAGAACACCCTTATGAGCTCTCGGCGGCGATGGCGGCGCCTCAGATGGGGGTTTTGAAGCGAATCATCATCATTCGCGACGATATGGAGGATAAGAAAAACGCCTCTTTTACAGCACTGATTAACCCAGAGGTGATTAGGGCGGAAGGTAAAGTTAAGACGGATTATGAAGGGTGTCTTTCGGTCCCTTCTATTTATGGGATGGTGCCTAGAGAGACCAAGGTACGCGTAAAGGCGAAGTTGGAAGATGGAACAGAGGTGAGAATCAAGGCTACAGATGAGCTTGCGCGAACACTTCTACATGAGATTGATCACTTGAATGGGATTTTGTTTATTGATCATATTAAGGGAGTGAAAGACGCGTTTTATGAGATGGACGAAAAAGGCGATTTGATTCCGGTGGATTATGAAAAGAAGATTGATAACAATAAAAAACTCTGGGGCGAGGAATAAAATGAATTATCATGGCACTCTACTTCGTCAAGGTCTCCGTTGCTCATTCGCCGTACGCCTAGTACGGCTCATTCCGCTACTCAACCTTTCCTTGTATAGTACTCATGATAATCCATTTTATAATCCGAGGGATGTTCATGCTTAGAGAGAAGATTATTTTTTTCGGTAATGGACCTCTGGCGGAGTATGCGCTAGGGGTTGTTTCAGAGAAATGCGAGGTGGTTTTTCATGCAAGACGTAAAGAGGATTTAGAGGAAGTTTGTCGGCTTAAAAATGAGGTTCCAGAAGCGCATGGTGTGTTGGCGTCATTTGGAGTGTTGATTAAATCTGATGTTTTGGATTTGTTTGAGCCAGAAGGGATTTTAAACATCCATCCTTCCCTATTGCCTTCTTTTAGAGGTGCCTCGCCGATAGAAAGTGCGATTCTAGCTGGGGATTCAGAGTTTTCCGTATCTGTAATGAAGCTAGTCAAAGCGATGGATGCAGGGCCGATTTATTACCAGACGACACTTTCCGATTTGCCAATTTGTAAAGATGAAATTTACAAAGCATTAGCAGAAACGGGGGCGAAATGGATATGCGATAATCTGGCGAATTTACCAAAACCAGTTTTACAAGATGATTTGAAGGCGACTTTTTGCGGAAAATTAGAAAAATCTATGGGAGAATTAACACCGGAAACAGATACGGCGGAGCAAACTTTTCGCAAAATCGTGGCATTTCAGGGGTTTCCGAAACCGAAATATACGTTCTACGGCACAAAATGCATCATTTTAGAGGCGCACGTATTAAAGCAAGGTGAAACAGCGACTCTTTCAATTCCCTGCGCCGATGGCGGTGTAGTGGCTATCGACAGATTACAACCAGAAGGCCGCAAACCGATGGATACTAAAGCGTTTTTGAATGGGTATAAGAGGTAGATTATTCCGCGGCGCCGACAAGCCTAGCGCGATTAGCGCGGATTTCGGCTTTCATTTCATCGATGGTGCGAGCAACGATTTCGCGAAAATCTGGGCGGTTTTTTTCGAGCCACTTGGTCGCTCCGGCTTGGTCGGTGATGGCGTCAAATTCATCTAATTGTTCTCTAGTGAGACCTCTAGAAATACGTTCACCAATACGAACTTCTAATTCTTCTTGCACGTAATCTAAAAACTTTTGTTTCTGATCTTCCGGCATCGCGGAAAGACCCATTTCTTGTAAAAAATTATCGTCAAATTCCATATTTTTATTGTAGCACAAAAAGCTTATGTTACAAAGTACGTTTTTTGGATTCACGAGTAAAGAATTTGAGACGATCACCAATTTGAAGGTCAATCCTGGAGGTGGTTTTAAGAGCGAGACCGCCGGTTTCGCCGGAAATCAGCTCTTTTACGTCCATTTTTTCCTTTTGGACACTAGTGACTTCGGCTTCGCCAAGGTACTTCTTGTCACGGACAACACGGACGAGATAGCCCGGTTTGATGTCGCCACTTAAGACTTCACCGCCGGCGATAATGTTGGTCTTCTCGGTACGAAAAACCCCTAAGACCTTGAGTTCACCTTTGTCTTCTTCGATAATTTCGGCATCTAATAAACTCTCCATCTCATGTTTAGCATCATCGAGGAGCTCATAGATAACCTTGTAGGTACGAATCGGAACATTGTCGCGCGCCGCCATCTTGGAGATGTTGATAGGAACAGAGACGTTGAAGCCATAAATCACGGTATTCTCGCCGGCGGCCATGTAAACGTCGTTTTCGTTGATGTCGCCAACGCCGGTAGAAACAATATTTAAGGTGATTTCGCCGTGAGTGTCGATGAGGCGGAGGCTGTCAACAACAGAAGTAACTGAACCAAGGACGTCGCCCTTGACGATGACGTTGAAGGTCTTGGTGTTGTCAGCGACATTCATCATGCGAAGGAGGTCGGAGCTAGTAACATTGGCATCAGCAGACTCATTTGCGATAGCTTGAGCATTGAGGAGTGCCATTTTACGAGCAGTTTTTTCGTCTTTAGCCTCAATAAATCTATCGCCAAAGTCGGGAAGCTCCTTAAAGCCAGTAACTGTAACAGGGGTAGACGGAGTGGCTTTACCCTTAGGTTTACCCTTCCAGTCTAACATTGTGCGAATCTTGCCGTAAGTAGAGCCAGCGACGATAAATTCGCCAGTCTTTAATTCCCCGCCGGTGACTAAGAGATTCACAACAGAACCTTTGCCGACTTCCATGTGAGACTCAATTACCAGACCTTCGGCTGGGATGTCGACATCGGCTTTGAGCTCCTCAATATCGGCAGTCAGGAGAATCATGTCGAGAAGCTGGTCGAGATTTTGATTCTGCTTGGCAGAAATCGGCACCATGATGATATCGCCACCCCATTCTTCCGGCTGCAGGCCATTTTGAGAAAGATCTGCCATAGTGCGATTGATGTCGGCGCCGTCGCGGTCGATTTTGTTAATAGCGACAATAATCTTGGCGTTGGCAGATTTGGCGAAATTGATAGCCTCGACAGTCTGAGGTTTGACACCGTCATCGGCAGCAACAACGATAACGACAATATCGGTAAGCATAGCGCCGTGTTGACGAATTGCCGCGAAAGCTTCGTGGCCTGGGGTATCTAGGAAAGTGATGAGGCGATCATTATGTTTTAATTGGTAAGCAGAGATGTGCTGAGTAATGCCACCAGCTTCGTCGTCGACGGTTTTCTTGTTGAGCAAGGTATCAAGAAGAGTGGTTTTGCCGTGATCGACATGACCCATTACTGCAACGACGGGTGGTCTCAGTACGGCTTTGTCAGATAATTCCCTGTGATAATCGGAAGTTTTGGTAGAAGTATTTTTGCGCTCGAGTTTGACGTTTTTGAGGCCTAATTCATCAATAATAATAGAGGCGGTCTCAAAATCGAGGCGCTGATTAATAGTGGCAACGATGCCGTTTTTAAAGAGAGTGCCGATTAAATCGGTCACAGAAAGGCCCAGAGCTTTGGATAGCTCATCAACAGTAATAGAACCAGCAATCTGAATCGTTTTTTCTTCCATCTCTCTCCTTTCTATTATTGTTCTGTTTTTAAAATATAATATTTCGTTCGCGCTTCGCTGTACGCCAGGAAGGTTTTTATGAAATTTTAACGGAAAATTTGCTCGTCTCGCGGCTCTCTTCAGGGCTCGCGAGTCAAATTTTCCTAAATTCCATAAAAACTTTCTTGGGTTTAACCAATGCTCACGAAATCCCATATTTTAAAAACAAATACAATCTCATATTATTGTATCACATTTTGAGAAAATATGCTATAATAGGGGTACGTTCATTAATCCCGGGTAGCTCAATGGTGGAGCAAGAAGCTGTTAACTTCGAGGTTGCTGGTTCGAGTCCAGTCCCGGGAGCCAAAATTTCGAGTTAGAAGCCGCCAATGCGGCATTTTTCATGCCTCGCTCGTCCATTAGACGCACTTCGGCATGAGAAAATACCACCTTGGCGGCTTCTAATTTCGAAATTTTCTTGGCACTTCTGGAGCTGGGGCTGGGCGAGAACCAGCGAAGCTGGTTCGGCGAGCGAGGAGACGAGCGAAAAAGAAAAGCTTGCTTTTCTTTTTCTGAGACGACGATGCGAGCGAGGGTGTGAGCGTAGTGAACACCCGATGTCCAGTCCCAGCTACGTGAAAAAAGCAGGTGTATGCCTGCTTTTTTAAGGTCTTTTAAGATTATTTCTTCTTTTCGGCGCGTACTACGGCGAAGCCCACTATCAAGATAGGGGCTAGGAATAATCCAGCGATTACTGCAGTAGCAGAACCACTCTCGGTAGGCATTGCACCGGTTTCCGGAGAGGCCGCGGATGATTCCGAACCATCGGTTGCCGGTACGACAGCATCCGACGTCGCAATAGCATAATTCGAGAAGGACTTAGTTCTAAAGGTAATAGTATTGGTTTCTGGATCATAGGAATCAATTTCGATGATTTCGTACTCTTCGCCATCGTGGATATTGTGTACAATCACAATACTACTGGCATCAATTCCCTCTGCTAGCTGAATCGTAATAACAGCTTCTTCATCGAGCTCGTCGATTTTGTTGGACCAGACTTCATCTTCGTCCGAGTTGGCTTTTTGGAAGATGTTGTAGAGGTCAATGT
Organism: Candidatus Saccharimonadota bacterium; assembly: GCA_017516075.1. GTDB lineage: Bacteria > Patescibacteriota > Saccharimonadia > Saccharimonadales > Saccharimonadaceae > Nanosyncoccus. Next base: position 23,874 of record JAFWDS010000017.1, on the reverse strand, counting down.
CTAGGAAGCTAGTAATGGTGTAGTCGCCTGCAGCGTTTTCGAAGCCAACGATCTTGTCGGGGCTGAGCTCAACATCATTAACAGTTAATTGAGCAGAACCACCTTCAAGACCACCATTTAGCACAATGGAACCACTGGTGATTTTCTCGGAGTTAGCTTCTAAGACATCCTCTGTTCTTGTAAAAGTGGCTGAGAAGTGAACATTAGTGTCGGGCATTTCGAAAATGTATTGGTTCATGGTATCTTGTGGCTCCAGGGCTAAACCATTGGCTTCTACGCTAGTAAGCTGATAGCCGTACTCTGGGACAAATTCAAAGACGACTTGGTGTCCTGGTATGACCTGGACCCAGCCCATGCCAGTTTCGTCAACGTCGGTTTCGCCAGCAACTTGTGTCTCGCCATCATAGATAGCAATGACTTTGGCGCGACCGTGCTCAAGCAACATGTCTTCTTCAAAATTTTCGGCGTTATGGTCGGCATCAACATTGGCCCAAATGATAGTGCGCGGAACTGCAATACTTGAGTCACCAGTGCCGCTAATGGTGTAAGTAGGCGAGCCCGGTACGGTGACAAGCCAACTACCATCATTGTCATCCACGGTGACATTTTCGTTTTCCGCATTGTAAACTGTGCCGTTGATAGTGTATTCGGTAGCAACTGGGTCGCCAAAACGACTCAGTAAGCGGATAACATTAGTCTCTGCGGGATCAGTGTAGCCAGCCGAATTAACAACTACATCATCGAATGTAAACTCTGGGGAGGTGTAATCTTGGCTTTCTGGCATAACCTCTCGATTGTTGATCCAGACGTTAATGTATGTGCCAACCCAGTGAAGATTAAAGGAAATGTCTTCGTAATCTTGACCAGGGGCTTGGCCTTCTTCGCTAAATTCTGCGTCAATACGCCTATACTCACCGGGGGTAAGGTTTTGGTATTCTTGGGTAAGAGTATCTAATCTTGTGCCGCTATCAAAGAGGCTAGCGGTGTAGTTTTCATTTGCAGTAGCAGTGATAGCAACATCGCCTAGGGCATAGATCTCGAAGTTACCATTGCCATTTGGTGTGGTATCTGAGTAGAGGTCGGTACCAAGAATGGTAACACTGCCGTGCTCGTAGGTTACCATAACAGTCGTGTCGTCACCATCGGCCTCAGTGATAGAGGTAGCACCGCCACCGATTTCGATAGTAGTGTAATCGTTTCGGTTGAAACCTCCAGACTGAATATCACGCCATAATAACTTGAAGGTGGAATTTTGATTCATTGTAAAGATATAGCCATTCTCACGTCTTTCGCCGTTTATTTCAAAAGCGTCAAACTCTTTGTTTTCTGGAGGAATAACTTGAGTTTCGTCTGGTGCGTTGAAGATAAAGGTTTGACCGGCGGGGACTTCGGGCGGAACCTGGTAGCTTTCGGTTGGGGTGCCACCATTCGGGTCAAAAGTGACTGTATACATGACACCGGTGTCTTCACGCCAGAAGTATTTTATGACAATATTTCTGTCTAGCATGAAACCGTCACCCACATTGAAAGGTTCGTCATTGATTGTAATATAATTTAGCACTTGGTCTGCAGGAGCTGTAACACCAAGAAGATTGATAAGGCTTTCTTCCGAGAGTTCCATGCCTACACCGACGGATTCTTCGTGGTATGTGCCCTCGCCAGCTTTAGTGCCACCATTGAAATCGTAATCGATAGAAAAAATTGGTTCTGGCCCTTCGGTCGGGTCGGCATGAATACTGATTTTGGGGATAAGTAGAGATAAGCCTAAAAGCGTGAACGCAAAAACGCCGACAAAAAGCTTGCCGTTTTTGCTATAGTTTCGCAAGGCGAGCTTTAGCATGATTAGTTTGTTTTTCATTTACCTCCTATTGCCTCCTCTAATGTTTAAAACTAATGTATTAATTATAGCACATGCGTTTTAAATTTTGCCATAAATTTTTAAAAAACTTATCCACCAAACATGACTTTGAAAAGGCCGAGCGAGATAGCTAACATAATGAGGCCAGCGAGCAAAACGCCGGCGACGATAGCAATCATGGTTTTCTTGAAATCAAGGTTTAAAACACTGGCAGCAAGAGTGCCGGTCCAGGCGCCTGTGCCAGGCAGCGGAATGGCGACAAAAAGAAATAGCGCAAAATAGGTACCATATTTCCCTGTTTTCTGTAATAGTTTCTCGCCACCTTTTTCGCCTTTTTTGAGGCAGAAATTACAGAATTTTTTGAAAGGTTTCCATTTGCATTTGACTCCCCAGTTTAAAACTTTGCGTGCAAAAAAGTAGATGATGGGCACGGGGATAATATTGCCGATGATGGCGACGATGAGAACGAGCCATTCTGGAAGACCAAGATCCATCCCGACGGCAACCGGAATGGCGCCGCGAAGTTCAATCAGGGGCACCATTGATATTAGCAAAACTATGAAAATTTTCCAAAACATATTATTTAATCCTTTATTCTGGCGCGACGACCGATTAATCTCTGGAATGAATCAGGTGTGCCATTGGGTTTGAATGTATCATTGAATGAGCCGTAGTTTCTGTACACGATGCCGTCCGCCGACCGCGTGACTGCCATAGTGGTATAAGCGGCACTATCGCAAGTTTGTAGAATTTCGAGCATATTCCTGAAAGCGAAAATGGTTTTTTGATTAACACGATTTGTGCCTAAGTATTCTTTCATAGTCCTGGCACAAAAATCGTAAAACTGCGTGCCGCTACTTCTGTCTCTTCTGATCATCCAGCGCTCTGTCCACTTCATGCCTTCGCCGATCATAGTTTTAATTAGCTTGGCGGTCGGCTCATCAATACTAACATTGTTGGATTTGAGAAATTTATCAGCATAAAATAGATTGTATTGTTTTTGATTGGCTTTGTCCTGATTCCTGGCGGCTTCTGGCTTGCCAAGATCATGCACTAATAGCGCCATTCGCATTAGCGGGATGACGGAAGCCGGCAAATAATCGGCGTAATTATCATCAAAGACCCGTAGGACAGTTTCGGTGTGTTCTTCGAGTTTGAACTTTTCCCAATTACCCGTGTCAGATTCGAAGACTTCTTTGAACCCTTTGGTGAGTTTTGCAAGTTTAACGATATCCCTGGGGCTGATATAGAGGTTTTTGGAAAGATAGTTTGCAAAATAATTAGGACTTTTGTCTTTGTGTCTCTTGATGGCGGAATCGATTTCGCTATATCGCTGATCTCTTTCTCTTTGTCTTTTTTCGATTTCTTGCTCAGTGTTGACCTTCTCTAAATCAAATAGCATATAGTTATCAATATGTTGACCGCGTAGTGTAGCGGATTGTACCTTTCTTTTATACCCAACGATGTGGTTTTTCCTGAACCAATTTGCAAGATACTCGTGGTTGATAGGCGCGGCATGAATCCTACCATCGCCAGCTGATGTTATTATAGATGGTTTTTTGTCCATAAAAGCATTACAGAGTTCTTGAAGATGACCAGTTTTGAGAAACTCGATAGTATTAATAGTCGAACCAACATGTCCAGTGACATTACTACTAAGGCCTAGTTTTTGAGAGAATTGACCAACTTCTTCGCTAAACATTAAGCCATATTGGTTTTGGAAGTCTTTCTTCTTGTATCTGTCCAGCGCGTGCCTCTCTTCAAAGCTTAGCGGAGCTCCGTTGGTTACACCAATTAAAGTCGCTGCGATAGCTTTATTGACATTGGCTTTTTGACTACGAGTAAGTCTAGCAAAATTGTCTTCGTCTATGATAGCTGCGTCGGGGTCCTCCGAGACAATATGATAAATTTCGGCAACAGCTGTAGTGCCTTGCGACCTTGCTACAGAAAATTCGTGTGCGGTGCCAAGATCGGAAGTGTTCAAAGCGGAACGCTTATTGATGTTATGGTGCCCGGTGTTGTTGTCGGAGTTATCGAAATCCGGATCTACTTGCCACCCACCAGTGCCATCGCCATCCCGACCATGAAATAGACCAATTTGGTTGACTCTTTTTACGACACCAACTTGGTTTAAGTATTGCATCGCCTGATATTGTTTGGTCTGTTCGTATTCGACCGACGCGGCCTCTCTCCTACTTGATAATTTTTCGTTCATCTAGGTAAATTATAATGGTTTAGTTTAAAAAGTCAAACGACAGCTCTGCACAAAAAAACGATTAATTAGAGTTTTATTAGCTTTTTATACCCCATATTATAGATATATGAGGTATAATAGAGTTATGAAGGCTATTAAGTTAACTCAAAAGATTCTAAAACAAATCAAACCGAAAGAGATTCTCTATGCGGAGTTTGCTAATGAAGGTGCGATGGGGGCGTGTGGTACGGCCAGGATTTTTACGCTGGAAAAGGGAGAGCTGAAGTTTTATTTAGTTGATGATATCTTTAGTAATCAAGAGAACTCCAAGGTTTATGCTGAGGTTAGCGCGTATCTAGATAAGCTAAAGGACGCTGAGATGTTGGAATATGTCTATGCAGGGTTTGGCAACTATGCTTACAAGGCACCTTTTATTAGATTTGCGCGCGACGATGACAATGCGAGCTTTATTTATAAGGCTAAGACCAAAACCTACAAAATTCCAGCTTCCTGCAAAGGCGCTTACGAGCACGTAGTGGCAATTTTTGCGGAACGCGAAATGCCGATTGAGACAATAGAAGAATACTTTGAGAATAATAAGTTTGTTCTTCCTAAGTGTATAGTTTATTTTCTTGAACAATATATTTTCCAAATTCGGCGCACTGACGCTGGTCAAGGTTGGATAGAATTAACGGCAATGGATTACTACAAGGCAGTGAAGCATTTGCAACATCTGTCAGGCGAAGATTATATCTTGAACGAAAACGATGTTGCCGAAACGTCGAGTGCGATTTACAAATATCGTTTGAATTACATTGTGAATAAACTTGGTTGGAACAAGCTGGATAAAATCGTTGCTCAAATGGTCAAAGAAAATGAGACGGATTTGTTTGCGCGTATCGGAAAAGAGCTTGGCGAAAACGTAGTGGACACTTACAGCAAACTAGAAACCATTAAGTCTGACCATACTAGTTTGAATACGTCGGATGTTGATAGTATCGATAAACTATTTAAGCGGCCGGTTTTGGTGGAGTTTTCCAAAGCGGCCCATGCGAAGATTATCAAGGATATTATGGAACGCCCTGGTAATTCGTTTAATCCAGACGCGCAAGCGGTAGCGTATTATCTGGCTAATTATATTTTACATGAAGATACGCTTCCCTATTCTGATATTTTGCCGGCAGTGGTACATATCGCAGAGACGATTCCGAATGATGATTATAATCAAACGCATACAGATGAGCTGTTTTGGTTCTGTGGGGATATTATCGACCGCATTTGGAGGTATCTAGAAGAGGACGAGAAGGTACAGAAGAAATACCGCGATATAATCTATGAGCTGTATTGGCCGAGAGTGGGAGGTTTGTGGCCAGTGATTCATCGTGATGAATTTGAGTTCAAGCGCGAGTCGGCTAGCAAGTTCTTTGAGGATGCTTTGGGATTTGTGATGAGCCTGAATGACATCGATGAGAGAAATATAGAGGTGAGGGAGTTTTTGAAGGCACACGCCGCACATGTTGGCTATAATGCTGGGCCTCTGGGTAGAAGAGCGTTTTGTTATGCTAATAAGGGACTGAGTTCGGAACAAGAATTTGAGCGGATTCTTGACGTGATAGAGCCGCAGGATTATTGTAGGTTTTTGACTTATCCGAGCAAGATGCGAGATGCCGAGCTTTTGATGGATGAGCTATTCCGGACAGATGAGAAAGCGCGAATTACTGGGTACGCGAGGATGTCGACGCTGGAGTCGCTAGTGATTACACCGAATACGATTGGTGTGGGGGAGTATATTTTGAATTTTATTGATCGTCATTTTGAGCAGTTTGTAAATATCGTTTCGCACGAGGTGGAGGCTATAAAAATGGAGCCACTAGAGGCGCTGTCGGATTTGTTTGTGGCGATGAGCAAAGGGGTTTCGGAGGAGAGCGAATTCCCGCCACTAAAATCTATCAAGGAGAAGTTACTGAAGCTAGGATGCGATAAAGAAAGACTCGATAACGCCGAGAAATACGCTAGAAAGCATCGCCGTACGATTTTGTTCCAGAGGTCAGCGGTGCAGAAGTTCTTCTAGAATACTGCCTGGGTAGTCTGTGTTCGGTTTAGTTGTTCGGTTTTTGGTGGTTTTTATTATTAATTTAGTTTGCTATTATTAATTTGTGATATAAAGATGTATTATCATTTCTCTCGTGCGGAAATTGTTAACCATTTGAATATGTTCCTGACCCATTATTGCGACGTGATTGAGTATAATCGGTCACTGACTAGAGCGGTGTTCCCTTTTTATTTGGAGCATCCTAAGCTATCCTTTGCGGATTGTTGCCTTGCGACTATGGCGGAAATCAACGGAGCAGAGCCACTACTTACCTTTGATAAAAAGCTCGCCAGCCAACATCCGTCAGCGAAGCTGGTGTAAGGCTAGTTTTTGAAACTGGATTTGTGGTAAAATGGAAAAAAGGAGTTTTTTATGCTGGCAAATGGGAAATTATTAATTGGTAAAACCGAAAAAGGTGACGAGCTCGCGATTCTGCCCCAGATGGCAAATCGGCACGGCATTATCACTGGGGCGTCTGGCTCTGGTAAAACTATCACCCTCAAGGTGATGGCGGAGAGTTTTTCGGATGCTGGGGTGCCGGTGTTTCTTGCCGATGTGAAGGGTGACCTCGCTGGTACGGCGGTAAAAGGTGAAATTACAGAGGCAATTCAGAATCGCCTAGATAAGCTAGCAATTAAGGATTTTGAGGCGGAGTCGTTCCCTGTGAGATTTTGGGATTTGTTTGGTACCGAGGGGCATCCTTTGCGAGCTACGGTAGAGTCTGTTGGCCCAGAGGTGCTGTCGATTATGTTGGGGCTTTCTGAAGCGCAGGAAGGTAACCTCGCGATCGCTTTTGCGATAGCCAAGGATGAGAATCTGGCTCTGATTGACCTCAAGGATCTTCGTGCGGTGCTCCAATATGTCGCCGATAACAAGGATAAATACTCTACTAGATATGGCAATATCACCACCCAAAGCATTGGGGTGATACAGAGGTCGCTCCTCACGCTCGAAAACCAAGGTGCCGACCATTTCTTTGGTCAGCCAGCGCTAGAGGTGAGTGATTTCTTCGCCACAGAGGACGGGCGAGGGGTAATTAATATCCTCCACGCCGTAACGCTGTTTGAAAGCCCAGATATGTATGCGGCGTTTCTACTCTGGCTTCTCACCACCCTGTTTTCTACTTCGCCAGAGGTGGGGGATCTTGATAAGCCAAAATTGGTTTTCTTCTTTGATGAGGCGCATTTACTCTTTAATGGGATGCCGGCTTACAGATTGAAGCGGATTGTCCAAATAGTCAAGCTGATTCGTTCGCGCGGGATTGGACTTTATTTCATTTCCCAGAGTCCGACAGATATACCAGATGAGATTTTGGCGCAGCTGGGCAACAGAGTGCAGCATTCGTTGCGCGCCTATACGCCATCAGAGCAAAAAGCAGTACATGCGGCAGCGCAGGCTTTCCGAGTGAATCCGGAGTTTGATACAGAGAAGGCGATTTTGGAGCTTGGCACTGGTGAGGCCCTGATTTCCTTCCAAAATGACAAGGGTGCGCCAGAGATAGTGGAGCGCGCGACGATTTTGCCACCGCAGAGTTTGATGGGAGCAATAGATGGAATTACTAGAAATAAGGTAATAAATGCTAGCCCCTTGGTTGGTAAGTACGATGAAGCGCTAGATCCAGAGTCGGCTGCAGAGATAATCCAGCAAAAAGCTGATACTTTGGCTGCGGAGAATGCTGCACGAGAAGAAGCTGAGGTAGCCCGCAAGCAGCAAGAGATGGCCGACAAAGCTGCGGAAAAGGCCGCTAGTGAGCAAGCAAAATTGGCCGAGAAGGAACGTATTGCCGCCCAGAAGGCCGCCGAGAAAGCAGAAGCGGAACGACTTCGGGCTGAGGAGAAAAGGCGCGTACAGGCCGAAAGAGAGGCCGAGAAAGCCAAAGAAAAGTCCCAGAAGGTGAAGGATAGAGTGATTGGCAACATTCTAGGCTCAGCTGGAAGTGCGATTGGGCGCAAGGCGATTGATAAAATCTTTAAGGATATCTTTAAATAAACTATGAAAATATCGGTCATAATTCCGGTTTTTAATGCTGCGAAATACTTGAAACGATGTGTGGATGCGGTGTTAGAGTCGCTTGAGGGTGTCTCTGGAGAAATCCTCTTAATAGATAACGATTCATCTGATGATTCCCTTAAGATTTGTAAGGGGTATGCCAAAAAACACCTCAAAACCATCTCTGTATTACAATGTCATACAGCTGGGGCGGCAGCGGTGAGGAATTTTGGGGCCGAAAGAGCAAATGGTGATTATATTTGGTTTATTGATGCGGATGACTACATTGCTTCTGACGCTGTTCCGAAATTAGTCGAAAAAGCTGGAAAAACAGGGGCGGATATGGTGATGATGGGGGCGGAGCGCATCTACTGCGACGGACATCGAGATTACTTGTCCCCTGTTATACCAGAGGAGCGTAATCATAAGAGTCGGTTCGTGCGCTATGGGATGGGGCCGTGGCAAGTTTTGATTCGCCGAAAATGGTGGCTAAAACAGGGGTTTTCCTTCAAGGAAGGGTTTATTCATGAAGATATGGAACTGATGTCTTCCCTGATACTCTATACCGATAAGTTCGCTTCTGTAGATGAGCCGCTATATTTTTATTGTCAAAACTCCGAGTCGGTGCTACATAAAGAGAAATATAGTCCGCATATTTTTGATATTTTTCCAGCGCTAGAGGGGCTGTATCAGAGGTTCGTAGAGGCTAAAGCTGAAAAGGAATATCATGATGAGCTGGAATGGTTTTTTATTTGGAATTTACTGATAGATTCTGCGAAAGATTTTGGGCAATTCCCTGAGGGGAAACCTGGATTTAAGCGCTCGCGCGAGATGCTCAAAAAATACTTTCGTAGTTGGCGCAAAAACCGATTTTTGAAGCAAAAACCCCTTAAATTGCGGATTAGGGTAAGATTAAATTATTGGAAATAAGAACTAGGGTGTTTTACTTGCTTTACGCCTCTCGCGATCGTCAAAATTACAACAGATTAGGCGGACTCGCCCTGATATTTCAGTATCAGATTCTCGTCCGTAACTGTTGTAATTTTGACTGTCGGTGAGGCTATTTTATGCAAGTAAAAACACTCTAGTTCTTATTTCTTATCCTGTTCTTCTTTTTCTAACTCGCGGAAGGCGACTTTACCGATTTTGGTGGTGGGGAGTTTATCGCGAAATTCGTAAGAGGCAGGGAGGGCGTAGATCGGGACGTTGCGCTCGAGTAATTCCCTGATTTCGCGCTCTAAGCGCTTGCCGGGCTTATAGCCTGGTTTTAAGACAATGAAGGCTTTTGGCACTTGACCTTTATAGTGATGATCTATACCGATAACGGTAGAGGTAAGCACAGCTTCGTGGGAGTTGATGATGGATTCGAGATGGGTTGGGTAGATGTTGTAGCCAGAGGAGATGATAATACGTTTTAAGCGCTGCGCAAAGTAGATGAGACCATCTTCGCCAAAATAACCGATATCACCGGTATGAAGCCAGAGTTTGCCATCATCATGAAGGCGAATGACCTGAGCGGTTTCAGCGTCGTCACCGAGGTAACCCATCATCACAAGTGGGCCAGAGATGCAGATTTCGCCCTCTGCTCCGGCTGGCAACTCCTTGAAGGTGTCGTTTTTGACAATTTTAAAGTCCATATCTGGAAGCGGCACACCGATAATGCCATCGGCAAAGGTATTTTCCGGGGAGAGACAGACTGCACCGGAGCCTTCGGTCAGACCATAACCAACACGAATTTTGGCAGTGGAACCGTGAGATTTCAAAAATTCGTTGACTTTATCGCGTAAGGTCTGATTGAGGGCGTCGCCACCACAGATGGCAGCAGTGACGGATTTGAGGTCGCTAGGCTTTAGCTTAGTATTAACCAGAGCTTCAAACAGAGTAGGCACGCCAACGATGAAATTTGGTTCGTTTTTGCGAATAATCTCGGCAAATTGTTTGTGTGAGAAGGCCGGAATCAAGATACAACCCATGCCTCTACAGAGAGGGGTATGAATGCAGACACCTAGGCCAAAACAGTGGAAGAGCGGCAAAATCGAGAGCACGGTGGCTCCTGGGACGACCTGGCGTATCATAGCGCCGTCACAGATAGATTCTGCGTTGATATTGCGGTTGGAAAGCATTACAGCCTTAGGAGCGCCGGTAGTGCCACCAGAGTACATAATCACAGCCGGATCGTCGCCGCTACGTTCTTCGTGATAGTTTCCCTGGTAGAAGTATGAGTTGGCGATGAAATCTTCCCAGAGGACGACGCGATTATCGTTGATGGGGAGGCGGACCTTTTTGACGTGCAAGGTGTTATAAAGCTTTTTCTTGAGAAAACCGAGACCATCAGATGGGCGCACCACGATAATACGCTCTAGCTGTGCCGTATCGCGTAATCTGTAAACCTTATCAAAAACCGCATCAATTACGAGGACGTATTTGGACTCGGCAACTTTGATGTAATACTCGAGTTCCTTCTCTGATGATAAGGGGTGGACCATGTTGCAGATAGCGCCAACCATATTAACGGCGTAAACCATGGCAATTCCCTCTGGGGTGTTGGGCATGCAAATAGTGACACGGTCGCCTTCTTTGACGCCGTAGTTCTTAAGAGCACGCGCGGTTTTTTCGATTTTTTTGACGAAATTTTTGTAGGTAACCTTGTGGCCGTAATAGATATAGGCGGTATTGTCTGGCCATTTTTCCGCAGATTGCATCACCATGTCCACCATGGAACAATCTGGATAATCGATATGACTGGGAATATTTTCTTCCTCATAATACTTGAGCCAAGGGCTCGAATTTTGCTTATTTTTCACTAAAAACTCCTTATGATAATTATATCATAGAACGAGTTTTTAGAAAATAGTGGACGATTTATTGGTTAGTGGCGTTTCCGTGAGCACTATACCACTGCCTAAAGGTCCTACCGTTCTCGGAGTTGCGATATTGGTTGAAGAAGATGCGTCCGATTTGACTTTTGATGGCTTCTGGTAGTTCGTTCCAGAGATTGTCGTAGCGTTCTCTGTCTCTTTCGTCGTTATATTCGTTTTTATTCATCAAAAGATTCATATTATCTGTTCCTATAAGACTACGAACATCTTCAGGGATTATGACATCTGTGTCAGTTTCAGAATTGTTGGTTTGAGCTTCTGGGTTGGTGGGATTGTTTGGCTGATTGGCAGGTTCTGTCTCTGGATTATTTGTATCGTCCGGATTGGCTGGCTGAGGTTCACCCTCGGGGGCACCAGTAACATCATCATCTGGCATGCTATCGTAGTATGCCAGCAAATCTCTGAGTAGTTCTGGCGTTATTACGCCTTCCATCCCGGATAGTTCTTCTGGAGATCGCGGGTTCGGAGCGGTGTTCCCGCCTGTAGCGCGAGTAGGTGTCCGTTCGGCACGAGTAGGTACCCGCTCAGCACGAGCAGTTCCGCCAAATCCACCGATAGCGCCGCCAAGAGCGCCAGCACCGGCTAAAGCTGTGGCTCTGGTGAGGAAACTCATAAAAGCGTTTGGAATAAAGTCTGTGGTTGTTTTTGTAATGATATCATATATTGGTTCACCGCCAGTTCTAATTACATCTGAGGGCATGAGACCTTGTTTTGCCCATTCTTTGGCAGTCTCAGTAATAAAGGCTTGAGCTGTATCTGGCCAAGTATTGATAGGCCCTGGGTACGCCTCAGCGAGACGGCCAATAGTGCCATCAAATCCAGGAACTACACCATTACTACCTGGCGATAAGCCGTATCTTGGCTCAATGTCATAAGCAATTTTAAGTGCTTCATCCCATTTTTCTTTTGGCACGCCCATTTGCTCCATGGTTTTATAAAGGCCAGTACCTTGTGGCTGGTTGACTTGGGAAAGGTTGGCATCGATATTGTATTCGGTATTGATTGGGTTAGTACCAGTTTGTTTAGAATACGACACTTCTTGGGTCACATTTTTACCAAGTTTGATGCCACTAGTGAATCCGCCGATTGCAGCACCTAAACCAACCGAGATAGCGGTTTTCTTAACGTTGGACTTCCTGTCTTTTTCGCTAGCATTACCATATTGCTTCATGAGCCATTTAGCCACGTTGGCGGTGCTGGCGTCTTGTTTGGTGACGTCTATTCCTTGGAGTTGTCTGACAATTTCGCTTTCATCGGCAAATGCTCTGACTGCGCTGTTTTTGGAGTTTTGGCGCGACATAAGGAAGCCGCTAAGACCGCCCTTTAGAGCGCCAGTAGCAAAGCCACCGGCAGTGAGCGAAAAACCGATTGATAATCCACCAGCCACCAAGCCTACGCCCGTGACAGCTAAGCCTGCTGCTGCGGCACCCACTAGCGCAATTTTTAGAGCTTTATTGTTAATGACTTTGTTTACGAATTTACGACAGAAGCTACCCTTGTCTAATGCATGGACAGTTGCTTCTTCCAGTTTAGTTTCTTGTGCGATGAAATCAGCAAGGAATTCGACATTAATCTTGGTTTTTTGTTTATCAATTTCTTCGCCGTATTCTTTGCGCAAGGCCTCCTCGGCCTCTTTAATCAACTCGCTCTTTTTGGCATCAATTTCTTCTTGAGATTTTTCGGTTTTTTCAAGGTCTCCGCCGGCGAATTCGGTGAGTTCTTTTTCGATTTTAGCACGGAGTTCTTCTACTCTTTTGTCGATTTTGTCGGTAATTTCATGCTTACCTTTTTCGAAGGTTTTTTCGGCTCTAAGCTTCAAACACTTGTCAAGGAGTTTACTATATTCCCCTCTGACTTTATTGAATTTTGCGCGGTTCCAATTGCCGACAATGAGGCGACGGTTCCTAGCATAGAGTTCCGCCATTTCGGGCATAAGCGCTTCCAGTTCCTTTTCTACTGCTGCCAATTCTTTGGATTTGTCTTCGGCGAATTTCTGCTCTATACCATCGATATTGATTTCGCCGATTTCTACTTTGTTCTTTTCTCCCTGAACTGGGCCAGGAAGTTGAGGTGCTTTGTCGTCGGTTGTAGGACCGGGGAGTTGAGGCGCCTGGTCTATTATTGTCGGGCCAGTAATCTGAGGTGCTCTATTGATAGTAGTGGGCCCAGGGATTTGAGGCGTTCTATTCCCAGGGAAAAACCTATTTGGGTCTGGCGGAATGACATCGACATCGTCATCAGAGAGCCTAATTACATCATCGTCTGGTTGTTTTTTATCATCTGGCTGACTACTGCTATCTGGCTGGTTTTCGTCTGGTGTTTTAGCGTCACTCGTCACGTTCTCATTTTGCGGCGCTGTAGTAGTATCTCTTTGGTCTAATCTCTTCAATCTGGCAACTACTTTATGGTTGAAATCGTCTCGGTTTTTGTAAACCGTACCGATTTTTTCGCGTTCACGAGCTATATAATCTGCATATTTTTGGTTTTCTTCAAAAGTCTGCAGGTCTTCTGCGTCATGCATCATGCGTGCCATTTCTTTACGGGCGGCGTTGTTCAATGGAGTGCCGTCCGGACCGGCAGCATACATGCCGTTCTGACCAGCATTGAGAGTAGTGTATTCACTGGCGCGATTACTTGCACCTCTCCTATGTTCGCCCTCGAAACGTTCAAAACGATCAGGATTATCTTCCATTTCTTTAAGACGAGCGTCTAATATTGCCTGATCCGCATCGTGTTTGGCTGCTTCTGGATTCTTCCTGTAGTATTCGGCTTGTTCATAGGCTTTCATAGCAGCGTCTAGTTGGTCTTTTGGAATTAATTTGCCATCTGGACCTTTGACATATGCACCGCGGGGTCGCTCTTCGTTGGTCAGGCTATCCCACTGACTTGTGTTTGGATTTTCTCCACCATTGTTGATAGTTTCACTCATGTTTAGTTCCCCACTACATTCATCTTATGTTCGAGGATATCGTTTTTGATTTCTTCGAAAACTTCGGTTACAAGATTTGGGAAATCCGGCATATTTGCGTTTAGCCAATCAGCAGCTTGCTGCTCATCGGTGATATTACCAAACTCTTCGGCCTGTTCTTCTGTGAGTCTATCAGAAACCTTGGTAATTAGTCTTTCTTGGGCGAGATTTTCGATGCCAGCAATGAGTTTTGCCTTAACGTCTTCTGGCGCATCGTTAATCCCGATAGCTGTCAGGAATTCTGTATTGTTTGATATATCGAACATAGTGGTTCTCCTTTGTTAATTTGTTGTATGACACTTTTCTGTGTATTATAATAACGCTTGTTCTTAAAAAAATCAAGTACAAAAATAGCCCAATTTAATGGGCTATTTTGGATAAGTGTCGCGCTTATTTTGAAATAGAGAGTGAGATTTTGCGGCCTTCTTTGTCGATATCAAGAACTTTGAAGCCCTTGCGTTCGTTTAACGTAAAAATCTTCTCTGGATCGACATCGGAACCTTCGCCGAGCTCGGAGACATGGACCAAAGCTTCGACAGCTGGGCTAATTTGAACGAAAGCGCCAAATGGGGTGATTCTAGTGATAGTTCCCTCGACTTTAGAGCCTTTCTTCAAGCCTTCTACCTCTGAAATCCATGGATCTTCGACGAGTTGTTTCATAGAGAGCGAGAGGCGCTCCTTGTCGATAGCGATAATTTTGGCTTCGATCGTATCGCCAATCTTGACGTAATCCGAAGGATTATTGACACGCTCCCAGGAAATCTCTGAGATATGAACTAAACCTTCAATGCCGTCAACATTTACGAATACACCGAAGTCTACTACGCCAGTAACTACACCTTTGACAATGTCGCCAACTTTGAGTTCGGCAAATCTTTCGGCGAGGCCATCTTTGATGGCTTCCTTCTCAGAGAAGATAAGCTTGTTTTCTTTCTTATTGGCATCAAGGATGCGAGCCCTGATGGATTTACCCACTAGCGAATTCAGCCTCTGTAATATTTCTTCTTTGTCAGCGGAGCCTACTCTTGGGTAATGCTCAGCAGAAAGCTGCGAAACGGGCATAAAGCCGCGGATACCTTCGTATTCGACGAGGAGACCACCACGATTAGCGTCAAATGGGGTGACTTCGACGATCTCGCCATTATCTAACTTGGCTTGGATTTCGTCCCAACCTTTGTCTTTGACGGCCTTGCGCAGAGACAACAGAACATATCCATCGTCCATTTCCGACTCGATTACAGAGGTGGTAACTTCGTCGCCAACGTTTAGATTGCGAACAAATGATGCTTCGCGACGCGGGACCAAACCAACACCTTGTGGACCGAGGTCGATTAGTATTTCGTGTTTTTTAACAGATAGGACTGTACCTTTAACGGTATCCCCTGCAATGACTTTTTTGAATGAATCCTCATTACTCTCTAGGAGTTCATCCATTGTGATTTTTTTGGCATTTGCCATTTAATTTATTCCTTCCCTTAGGCCCATTCATTAGTCCCCGACAGATTTACTCATCCCAGCGGGTCCTGCCGGTCGTTCTCCTCCCCCAAAATTGATAGCAATTTTGGGCGACCCCCTCCACGACCATCACCCGCTGGTGTTAAGCAAAAGTATTGAAACTAATGAATGAGCCTAAACTATGCTTAATTATAGCAAATATCTGTGATATAATCAAGATATGTACTTAGCTATAGATATTGGAGGAACAAAAACACTAATAGCGCTATTCTCTAGGCGTGGGCGAGTAATTCGGAGGTACAAATTCAAAACCGCGCAGGGTTCAAAAACTTTTATTGCAGAGCTCTGTCGTAATTTGGAACCATTCAAAAAATTTCGCGTACGTTCTGTGGTTGTCGCGATTCCGGGTGTTGTACAAAAAAATTATTCAGTGAAATTTGGCAATCGAAATTGGGACGGAATTGACATTTTTACCCCTATAAAATGCTTGTTCAGCTGTCCTATTCATTTTGAAAATGATGCAAGTCTAGCCACACTTTATGAATCATTTCGTTTGCCAGGCCGGACGGTTTTTCTGACTTTTTCAACCGGCATTGGCGGTGGAGTTGCCGAAAAAAACCGACTCTTGCCGGAATCGGCGAGTTTTGAACCTGGTCATAAAATGTACTGGTATAATGGCAAAGTTAGCGAATGGGAGGATATTGCCTCTGCTAATGCGATTGAAAACTATTATCACGTTGATCATGCGACGGATTTACGTAAAAAGACACTTCTGGAGGATGTTGCAAAACGAATATACCTAGGATTACCGGATGTTGTTAAACAATACAATCCTGATATAGTGATTCTTGGCGGGCCAATGGGCAAAATATTTAGATTATATTCGAAGTATCTACCAGAAATTAAGGGAGTAAAGCTAAAGAAGCCAAAGCGACCAAACGAATCAGTAATTTATGGTTGCTATATCTTTGCAAAACAAAAGGAGCGGGAGTAATTCCCTTTCTTATGAATGATTTTGTCCTAAAACTAGAGAATGATTATCCGGATTTAAGATTTAAAGCTGGCAAGAAATTTGCTTTTCGGCCACCCAGGACGATAATTTTGGGACCCAAGAAGCCAAAAGACGAGATGTTGGTTTTGCATGAAGTGGCGCATGCTCTCTGTGGACATAAAGATTTTAGGGTTGATGTCGAGAGAGTTAGAATGGAGTGTGAGGCCTGGGGGAAAGCCAAGGAGTTAGCGCAGATTTATGGGATAGAGGTAGACGAAGAGATGATTCAAAATGAACTAGATACTTATAGAGATTGGTTGCACCAAAAATCGCGTTGCCGAGCCTGCGGACTAACGCGATTTCAAACCACAGATGGAAGATATCATTGTCCTCGCTGCAATGAACTCCTAGGTCAAACAAAATAACTCCTTTTGGGACACACTCAAGGCCGTTCGGCCAAGCTTACGGTCCCAAAAGGAGTTATTCTTGTTTGACTTAAGCAGCCTTCTTTGCAGGGCCACGACGAGAAATACGTCCACCTTTGGCCCCAGCAATACGTGCTAATGCAGGATTAGCAGCGAAACCACCAGTGTGACCATTTTGGCCACCTTTTTTACCAATACGAGCATAGAATTCTTTGCCGTATTTAGCCTTATTGGTTGCAGCGGCTTTCATGCCACCAGCTTTAGTTCCAGCCATTCTAGAACTCCTGTTCTGCCCACCAAACTCTTAAATTAATAAAGTATAAGTACATTATAACATAGTGCTTATTATTTGTCAATATGCTAATTCTAAAAAATATGTTATAATAGCTGTGGAAAAACCCGAACAAAAAACACAAAAAATATCCACATTTTGTGGAAAAATGTATTGACAATATGCGAATTGTGATATAAAATAGAGGTAGTTTTAAGTATAATCGACTGCGAGGATACTTAAAATACATGTATGACCTTGGAATCGCTCAGTGTCGGGCGATTCCTCTTTTTTGTGTTTATAGTGTATAATAGAAGTATGATTAAGATAAAAGGTGTCTCTAAATATTATGGGGCGAAAAAAGCCCTAGATAATGTCTCTTTCGAGGTGAAAAAGGGCGAAATCTTTGCTTTTATCGGGCATAATGGCGCCGGTAAGACTACTCTGATTAAGTCTATTTGCGGAATTATGGATTTTGAGGAAGGCGAGATTTTGATTGATGGTAAATCTATCAAGGATGAGCCGCTAGCTTGCAAGAAGGAGATGGCTTATATCCCTGATGATCCAGAGTTATATGAGGATATGAAGGCGATTTCGTTTATTAATTTCGTTTGTGATATGTATGATGTACCAACAGAGGTGCGTGAGAAGAACATCGAGCGATTCGCAGAGATGTTTGGGATGGAGAAAGAGCTTGGAAACACGATAAGGTCGTTTTCTCACGGCATGAAGCAAAAAATCGCTATCATCGCGGCACTTTCGCACGAGCCGAAGGTTTTGATAATGGATGAGCCGTTTGTAGGGCTGGATCCAAAGGCAATTTTTGATATGAAAGAGGTGATGAAGAAGATCGTCAAGGATGGTGGCACAATTTTCTTCTCTACTCACATTCTAGACATGGCGGAGAAGCTTTGCGATAGGGTGGCGATAGTGAAGAAAGGCCAGATTATCAAAGTGGGTGATATGAAGAAGATTAAGGGCGACAAGTCGCTCGAAAAAGTATTCTTGGAGCTCGAGGCGAAATAATGAGTAAGCTTAGTTCCCTTCTCAAAGCTACGATGTCTGGGGGCTTAAGGCTTTTTAATTATCAAGCTAAGAGTGAGAGTTCTAGACGGATAATGCCGCTAGCATTAGGGGCTTTGATGGGTATGATGATACTTCTGAGCGCCGGAACGCTGACGACCGAGCTAGCGATGGACGGCATGCAATCCGTGATACTGTCGCTTTATGCTATAGTTACTTCTGTAATTATAGTGATGGAAGGTAGCTATAAGGCTAGCGACCTATTATTTAAGCCACGCGACAATGATATGCTGCTTGCGATGCCTATAAAGCGCTCTACGATAGTGTCTGCGAGGATGATTAAGTTCTATGTGTTTGAAATGGTGTATTGTTTGATTTTTCTCTTGCCGGCAATTATTGCATATGCGATGAATGCGGAGGCAGGGGCGACATTTTGGCTGGTGGCGATTACAATGCTAGTTCTGATACCAGTGATACCGATTGCGGTGGCTTGTATGATTGGGTTGATGATTTCGGCGCTATCTGGTAGGTTTAAACATAGGACGTTCTGGCAGGTGGCTTTGTCACTTGTGACGATGTTTGCGACGGTGGGAGCAGTTTTAGCTTTTAATACGTCGGATTCTGATGGACAAAGCTTTGTAGCAATGAGTAATACTATGACTAAGTATTATTATCCGGCGACGACGTTCGTGAATCTGGCGGAGCATTTTGATATCTGGGAATATTTGATATTCGTGGTGATTAATCTAGCAGTGGCGGCACTGATGGTGTTTTTGATTAGCCGGTTCTGTTTCCAGATTATTACGAGACTGGGTGTGGCAAATCGGCTAGATGAAAATGCGAATGCTAGGTATGATTTCAAGAGGCGAAGCCAGGCTAGAGCGATGATTAGAAAAGAGATGACGAGGTATTTTAATACGCCGGTTCTCTTGGTAAATACAGCGATAGGGCTGGTGTTTTTCGTGATAGCAGTAGGACTTCTATGCTTTAAGTTTGACGACTTTGCTAGTTCTATGGCAAATTCTATCGAAAACTTTCCGCTTACGATAGAGCAGATGCGTTCGTATCTCCCTGGCGTGACGTTTGCGATGGTTTCTTTTGCCAGTTTGCTCACCTGTATTACGGCGACGATGATTTCTCTAGAGGGCAAAGCGTTCAATGTCTTGAAGGCTCTGCCAATTAGTGGCAAAAAAGTCCTGATGACCAAGGTGCTGACTGCGATGCTATTGATTTTACCAGTGACTTTGCTAGGCTGTTTTGTAATGTTCTTTAGGTTTCAATTTGGAGTACTAGATGCGATTTTGGTCTTGGTGGGGACCATTGCGATGCCGCTAGTGACGGAATTAATTGGGATACTGATAAACCTGAAATATCCGCGTTTTGATGCGGACAACGATACGGTAGTAGTGAGACAGAGTGCTAGCGTGATGGTAGCGACATTTCTAGGGCTCGGGATGCTGCTTCTGACCTTTTCTCTGACCTTTGCGACGATATTTATGGCTGGACAGACGGCAGGGCTCGCGATGATGGATGCAATCTATGTAATAGTGGCGCTATTCTTGTATTTTGTCGTAGCGATGCGGGGAGATGAGAAATATATGAAACTCACGGCATAGAAACAAAAAATCGGCCTTAGGTGCCGGCTCGTATTCAATCTGGTGGGGATATGTGGACTTGAACCACAGACCTCGTCATTATCAGTGACGCGCTCTAACCAGCTGAGCTATATCCCCATAACGAACCATGGTCGACTTTTGACTTACGTAAAAGTCGTCCATGGGGCGTCGATTCGGAAAATCTAAAATAAATTTTAGATTTTCTCTCATCTCCTACCATGGTGGAGTAACAGGGACTCAAACCCTGGACCTCTGCCTTGCAAAGGCAGCGCTCTAATCAACTGAGCTATTACCCCGTCCCCTATATTATAGCGAATAATGCTTTTTTGTCAACCATAAGTTCATGGGAGGATATTACGGTAAAGGCCTCCGGCATTTAGCTTAATTCCCTTAATTTCTGCGAGTTCTTTAATGGTGACGAATTCATAGCCAGCCTTTCTAAGTTCATCGATTAATACCGGTACGGCTTCGACAGAGGTGGGATGAATGTCGTGCATCAAGATAATGGCGCCGTCATGAACTTGTGACAGGGCAATAGAGACGATGGACTCGGTGTTTTTATACTTCCAATCCAACGTGTCGACAGACCAAAGGATAACAGGGGTACCCATAGCCGAGCGGATGGCGTCATTGTTGTTGCCATAGGGAGGACGAGTATAGGCTGGCTCGTGTCCTAAAATGCCACTTAGGGTGGACTTAGCCTCATTGATATCTGCCACTGCCGAAGCCAAAGGGATAGAGGTGAGATTTTGATGATACATAGTATGACTAGCAACTTCATGACCATTCTTCTCTACTTCGCGAACGAGATCTGGATTATTTCTAGCCATATTGCCCAACATGAAAAACACAGCTGGAACATCTCTTTTTTTGAGAGTATCGAGCAAAACTGGCGTAGTGATGCTAGATGGTCCGTCATCAAAAGTAAGAACTACAAGCTTTTTGCCTTTTAGGTCTCTTTCAGCAATTTTGGCATGCTTTTGCATGGGGGCAATTTTCGCCATAATAATGTAGTTATTCGCGCGAGAGATAGTTAAATCACAGAGGTCGGCAATAGCAATTATGCCAAGAATAACTACGAAAATAAGTTTTAGCCATGGGAAACGGATATCGAGACGACGAAAGAAAGGTGTTTTTTGAGGGTTTCTTGATGAGGTATAGCTAAGAGCGCTCTTACCTATGGCTTTTGATTTATTTCTAGAAGATGACTTGTCTTGCGTATTCATACATCGCAATCCCTGCGGCAACGCCGACGTTAACTGAGCGCGTGGAGCCAAAACTTTCAATAAAACGGACATCCGTAGCAATGTGGAGGAGTTCTTTGGTAATGCCATTGTTTTCGGAACCAAAAATCAGAGTGGTTTTGGGGGCGAAATTCTTTAAGTGAAGCTCCTTAGCGCGCGGGATATTGTTTTCAATAGCGACCAATTCCCTACCTGTCTGGGTTTTCAAAAAATCGTCTATAGAGGAATGATGAATAATCTCAAGGTACTTGTCGGTACACATGGCGCCACGACGATTGTATTTTTTCTTACCAATGATGTGAACTTTGCTAACGTTAAATGAGTTAGCCGTGCGGACGATTGAACCGATATTAAAGTCATGTTCGACATTTTCAATAGCAATTTCGAGAGGAATGCGTTTTTGAGACAAATTATCAAAAACTTGTTCATTGCTAAGACCTTTGTATTCATCGATCAGATTTCGGGTATCTTCCATATCTGTATTATAGCATGATATAATAGTTTGAGATAAGGAGGTATAATGAATTTCGATGATTATCAGAAAAAGGCGTCAAAATACGACCTAGCCAAAGCGACGAAAGACCTAAAAGATGCTGGGTTTATCGAAAAAGTGCTAGGGCTGGTCGGTGAAGCTGGTGAGACGGCAGATAAGATTAAGAAGCTAATACGCGACAAGGATGGTGCGATATCTGAAGAAGATTGTGAACTAGTAATAAAAGAACTCGGCGATACTTTGTGGTATATAGCTTCAGTCTCTCGGTATTTAGGAGTATCATTATCCGAAGTGGCTAAAGGTAACCTTGAAAAACTCGAGGATCGTTATCAGCGGAATCGGCTTCAAGGCGAAGGAGATAAACGCTAAAGACCCTGGATGCTGTTAGAAGCATTGTAGTGAAGCATTAAAAAAGCCCCCTTATGGGGGCAATAGAGTGATGAGGTTGTATTATTCATAAGGATCTAAATAGCAATCCCTGAAGTCATAGCATCTCATCTGACCTTGACGCGATTCGGTGTCGTATACCATCCGAAAATCTACATGATAAGCACCTTTTCTACCATCGTAACGACTATTTAAGCCGGTGCAGCCATTGGCGTCTAAGTAAAACAGGTCGCAACCACCTTTCAGGCGAATTACCTGACCGCGTTTTTCGTCCCAGGCATTTGTTTTGACATACTCAATCGCTTCAATAAAAAAACTTTGGTCAGCAATAGCGTTAGGTGTACCTAGATTCGCGATCTTAGAGCAATAATCTTTGAAAGGCTGAATGTTTGATTCTGATAATTTGAAACAAATATCAATCTTTCCCCCAAAATAGTATTTGAATACATCAAAGATTGTATCTTTACTAGGGCCATCAGTTATATCAAAATAGATGACATTTTGCATGGTAGATCCCTCCTATCTGAAAAGGTCGAATTGGTTCGTTATTGAATCAACTTGGTATTATTATATCATATTTTTTGCTATTTGTAAATATTCTCCTTTTGTTTTCAAGCATGGATTTAGTTTTGATTACCTAAAGAGTTTTAGAGTAAAAAAATACCCCCGAGGAATAATCCTCCGGGGATAAATGGGTATAATGAAACAAGAATATCATCTCGAATACTTCGGCGTTAACCATAGTTTTTGCCTTTTTCCCTGTCTCTTTTTCCATTTTTAATGGGTTTTTGTCGCATTGGCGTCATTAATAGTATCAATTTCTTTTCCATGACGTTCGGTTATTGCTTTATCAAAAATCTCATCATTAGGCTGATGCTTGCGAATTATCAAAGAGACTGCAATGATGATAATAAAAAAGACTATAAAACAGATAAACACCCCAACAATGCAGCGAACCAATTCAAGAATGACTAGATTATATAAGCTCTCAGCAACATGATTACTCATCGCACTACGCCTCCTATGTGTAAATGTACAAAGTGAAACTTGCCTATTTTATTTATAACATAAGATATAGATTTGCCAATAGATACTAGGTGCTTTATTATCGATAAGAAAATCCCCCGACATTCTTGCCGAGGGATATACCAACCCCTAGGGCGGCATTACGCCCGCCCAGACTAACGCGAGGGATTTCTCCCTTCTGGATATATTCCTGGATTTTTTCTCTTCACCAGGATCGCGCTCGCTTAGATTTTTCCACTCCCTCCATAGGCAGGAAACAATCTACAAAACTCATCCTCAACCTGCACTCGCTACTTATAAGCCATCTTCTCAGCGCGTCCGCCGAGAAGTAAGTGATTTACCTCGGCGCGTCCGCCAAGGCAAACACTTCTTGGCTCTTTCGCTCCGCGAGTACCAGTGCTCCTATTGCACTGGTCTAATGCAGGTTTCCGCATGAGATACTGCCGCGGAAAGCAGACCATGTGTATCCCTATCCCATTCCCTGGATAGGCTTCGGCCTCTCGCCCTATGCCACTTCCTTGGCAGGCTTCGATACACTTATATGGCTCAGAGTGGAGCCTTCAAAACATATTTCCGGGCGGGCTCTTAGAGCCCGCCTCCCCCAAGGATGACTACTTAAAGAAGATATAATCGCAAATTTCGATCACATCTGCTTCAGTCAGGTTCGACCAAGTGTAGTCGTACCCATCATCCTCAATCAAGAGTTCGCCATCCTTCAGGAGAGCGACATCCCAACACTCTTCATCTTCCCAACCGGGGATGAAAGTGATGGAAGCATCATATCCGTTAGGATAGGTGACCTTGACATTGTAACGATTACTCCTCCCATAATTATAGGAGTAGTAGTGCTGTTCCAGAGAAACAGAACCACGGGCAATCTTTACAATAGTATTAGGGGATAGAAAAGAAAAGTTCATCATAGTGATGACCTTTCCACCGCGACCTTCACCCCGAGGGGCTTAT
>JAFWDS010000016.1 GCA_017516075.1 Candidatus Saccharimonadota bacterium | reverse complement strand
GCTAGTTTCGGTGGCAGCATTCCTACTTTTGCATCCCGCGCCGGCCGCGCCTGATCGCGTCTCCTGTAAGCATCAATATCTTGTACACCAATTACCTTATACCAATCGTCATCAAGTTTAATTAGTTCTACTTTTCGCTCACTTTTGCCGCTTAAACCATTGTGTAAAGACGTTGCAGTTGACAAAGTCGCTTCTTTATTTTCTACCACCCGAACGCTGCGTTCATGTCGCACCAAAATTTTCTTCAACTTCAGCGCTTCTTGCACTGCCGTCTTTTTTGAAGCGCCTTTCGAATAATCCGACACTCCAATCGTAATCTTCCCCTCCGGCAGCTTTTGCAAATATTCCAACGGTTTTTCTTCCAATTCAACCGCAAGCTTGAGACATCCACCTAGCCGAATAATATCAAGTGGCATCGAAATGTCTTTTGAAGGGAATCCGCAGTTGCTACGAGGACTCAGCGACGAGCCCTGTGAAGACAGGCGCGAGGAGCGTCCCGAAAAAGACATTTGATGCCACTTGACGCCACTTAGAGCCTCAAGCTCCGCCATTGAAATTTCCGGCTGCCTACCAAGAATCGCTAAATATTTCATTTAACCACCAAGAATTTATTCTTACCCTTTTTAATTATTGCCACCTGATTTAACTCAATATCATCCTTAATCTTCTCGCCATTAATCGTAATAGCACCCTGCGCCACATATTCCCTCGCCTTTTTCTTTGACTCCGCTAGACAATTCTCAGCTAGTGCATCCACCAGCATTACACCCTTTTTAGCTACCGGCAAATATTTTGCAAATTCCTGAATCTCATCCTCCGTAAATTGCGTAAAGTCCGTCTCTTTGTCAAACAGCATCGCTGTAAGATTTTCTACTGCTTCAGCATTTTCTACCCCGTGTACAATTTCCGTCACACCTCGCGCTAAAGCCCGCTGTGCAATGCGTTTTTCTGGCACTTTTTCATGCTGATCCATAATACTCTCAATCGCTTCTTTGTCATAGAAAGTGTAAATCTTCAAAAGATTCTCCACCGCTTCATCCGGCTGATTCAGCCAGAATTGGTAAAAGTCAAAAATCGAAGTATAATTACCGCTGCCATTATCCGAAGCCGCCAACCACACCGCATTCCCTTCACTTTTACCAAATTTCTTACCAGACACCGGGTCAATTATGAGCGGCGTAGACCACACGTCCGCTTCCGCATCTTCTAACCTTTTAATCAAATGAATCCCAGAAGTACAGTTACCATACTGATCCGCTCCGCAAAGCTGCAAATTAATGCCATGTTCACGATATAGATGCAAAAAGTCATAACCCTGAATCAAAGTATACGAAAACTCCGCATAGGAAATCCCCGAGCCACCCTCACCGATTCGATTCTGCACAAATTGCCGATCGAGAAGCTGCGTCATCGAAAATGCCTTTCCTACTTCACGTAGAAAATCCAGATATTTCATATCTTTAAACCAGGACAAATTATCTACTACCGTCACACCATCAAAATTAATAATCCGCTCAATCTGCTCTTTGATGCATTTTTTATTATGTTCTACTTCTTCTAGGGATTTCAGCTCTCTTTCACCATTTTCTTTCGGATCACCAATTTGGCCCGTCGCCCCGCCTACTAGTAAATACGGCTGATAACCATGCCGCACAAAACAAGCACACATCATTAGAGCCGCAAGATTTCCAATCGTCAGAGAATCCGCTGACGGATCCGCACCCCAATAAAACTTCTTAGGTTCCCGTGTGTCCAAATCTTCTGGATTTTCAATTGTAGTTTCAGCTTGAAAGCCGCGATAAATTAATTCTTCTGATAACTTCATACCACGATTATATCATAACTTCGCACCTTCTCTGGCCTTATTTGCCCACTCATCCGCCATCTCGTTATACGTAGTCCCCACGTGTCCTCGCACCCAAACCAATTTCACCAGATGCGTAGTATATAATTCATAAAGTTTCATTACAATATCCAAATTCTGAATTTCGCCTTTTGATTTTTTCCAGCCTTTTTCTTCCCAGCTCGGCGCCCACTTAGTCAGCACGTTAATCCAAAATTCCGAATCACTATGAATCTCGCAACCATCCCCACCCGCATATTCAATGGCAGAAATCAAAGCGGATCCTTCCATCCGAATGTTCGTCGTCTGCGCTTCTCGTCCCAAAACTACCGGCCGCGCTTCACCGCCATCTACTTCAATCACCGCAAATCCCCCTGGCCCCGGATTCGGACTCGCGCTACCATCTGTCCATAGTATCTTCATACTATATATTATATATTATTTTATAATTTTATCGATAATTCCGTATTTCAAAGCCTCTTCCGCGCTCATCCAATTGTCCCGGTCCATATCCTTCTCCACTTGCGAGAGTGTTTTACCAGTATTCTTGGCAAAAATTTCCGCTAAGCGCTTTTTTAGAAACACGCCTTCGCGTAACATAATTTCCTGATCAGTGATTTTACCTTCCGTGCCAGACGACGGCTGATGAATCATAATCCGTGCATTCGGCAGACAATAACGTTTACCCTTCGCACCTGAAGAGAGTAGCATCGCGCCCATCGAAGCTTGAAGCCCAATTCCAATTGTCTCTACTTCCGGCTCAATGTAATTCATCGTATCAATAATCGCCAGCCCATCATACACGCTCCCACCAGGCGAATTAATATAAAGTTTGATCGGTTTTTTCTCGTCTTCGTGTGCTAAATATAGAAGCTGCGCAATCACTAGATTCGCCGTATGAGGATTTACATCCTCACCGAGGAAAATAATCCGGTCGTTAAGAAGCCGCGAATAAATATCGTAGGCTCTTTCGCCCTTATTCGTTTCCTCAATAATCGTTGGTACTAAATAATCTTTCATTTTACTCCTTTACTAGTTTTAACTTGCCATTAGTTAATTTCAATGTCGGGATATCTCCTTTCTTTAATTCTCCCGCAATTATTTGTTCGCTCAGTAGCGACTCAACTTCATCCTCAATTTCTCGCCTTAGCGGTCTTGCTCCGTTCTTTGGATCATAGCCTTTCTTAATCAAATACTCTTTCGCCTTTTCATCTACTTTAAGTCCCACGCCCTTCGTTGCCAAACGCTTCTTCAAATCATCCATCAAATTGTCAAAAATCTTACTCACATCTTTCTTCGTCAAAGCGTGAAATACTAATATATTATCCAGCCGGTTAATAAGTTCCGGCCGCATAATCTTTTTTAGAGCCTTCATCGCGTAAGATTTATTTTCTTCATACTCCTCAGCCAGAGCCTTTTTATCCTTCGACGTCTTCGCCGTAAAACCAAGTTCCAATTCTCGATACATATCGGCCGAACCAAGGTTCGACGTGAGAATCACGATCGAGTTATTAAATTTCACTTTATTGCCTTGTCCATCCGTCAACACTCCATCTTCCAAAATCTGAAGCAGTATATTAAATACATCCGGATGCGCCTTTTCAATCTCATCAAATAGCACTACGGAATATGGTTTTCTGCGCACTGCTTCCGTAAGCTTACCGCCATCATCATAACCTACATATCCCGCTGGCGCACCTACGAGTCGCGATACATTGTGCTTCTCACCAAACTCGCTCATATCAATCTTCACTAGCGCGTTTTCTCCACCAAAAACTTCACGCGCAATCACCCGCGCGAGCTCCGTCTTACCTACGCCAGTCGGGCCCATAAAGAGAAACGATCCAATCGGCCGCCGAGAATCTGCGATGCCCGAGCGCCCACGTCGAATCGCCTTAGCTACCGCCTTAATCGCTTCATTCTGGCCCACTACCGACTTTGACAATTCGTCTTCTAGGTTCATCAGCATCTTCATTTCCGAACCATGCACTTTAGAAACTGGAATGCCAGTTTTTAGTGACACTGCTGTCGCCAAATTCTCTTCCGTGAGCTTTGGATTCACCGTATCCTTCACGCCCGCCTTTTCTAGCTTCTTAATATCCTGCTCCAACTTTGCCAGTTCAGTCTTATAGCTAGCCGCTTTTTCATAATCTTCCGCTTCTGCCGCTGCTTCAATCTTTTCCTCTAGCATCGACTTTTCAATCTTCATCTTCTTGTACTTACCACCGCCTTTTTTGTCCGCCGCTACTTTACAAATTGCCGAAGCCTCGTCAATAATATCAATTACCTTATCCGGCATAAACCGATCATTAATGTATCTTTTTGCCATCGTAATCGCCGTTTCAATCATTTCATCCGGAATCACCACGCCGTGATGCTTTTCGTAATGTTTTTTAATACCCTTCATAATCCGGAGAGTTACCGCCGCCGACGGCTCCTCCACCATTACCGTCTGGAATCGCCTTGAAAGCGCCTTGTCTTTTTCAATCGTCTTACGATATTCGTCTAAAGTCGTCGCACCAATCAAATTCAAAGAATTCCGCGCGAGCTCCGGCTTCAAAATATTCGCCGCATCCATCGACCCCTCACTCGAACCAGCTCCGCAAAGCAAATGGATTTCATCGATAAATAACAGAATCGAGTCATCACCTGTCGCTTCATCGATTATGCCCTTAATTCGCTCTTCAAACTCACCTCGGAATTTCGTACCAGCCACTACCGACGAAAGATCAACTTGATAAATATGTTTACCGATTAAATTACCCGGCACCTCATTATTTGCAATTCTTGTAGCTAAACCTTCCACAATCGCCGTTTTACCTACGCCAGCTTCACCAATCAAAACTGGGTTCGACTTGGTTCGACGCGAAAGTACAGTCACTACGCGCTCAATTTCATTTTCACGTCCAATTACCGTATCAAGTTTTCCTTGTTTAGCTTCTTCAGTCAAATCCTTACCATAACGATTTAAAAACTTCAACGGTTTCTTATTTAGATACTTGGCTTTCTCCGCTTTCGATTTTTCGTCTTTGGTCTGTTCCTCTACCAAATCTTCAATTTCATTCAAAATCTTCTCGTTGTCTACTTTCAAACCATGCAAAATCAACGCCGCCCGTGAATTCGGCTGACTAAGTAGCGCATACAAAATATGCTCTGTCCCAATTACCGTGAGGCCTTGTTCTTTCACAAAATTCTGCGCCATCCGAAGCGTCAAAATTACCGCCTCCGACAAAGACATCATCGCCATATCCGACCCAGGCACTTCCACCGCTACCTTGTTCAGTGCTTTTTCAATTCTTCCGTCGTTACGCCTTCCTCTCGTAACATTTTCGCACCCATCGACACGTCCATCGACATAATTCCAAGTAGCAGGTGTTCCGTCCCCATATAGCCATTGTTATATCTTTTAGCATAATAGTCCGACTTCTGCAAAGCGAATCTCGCATTTTCGGATAATTTATTCATTATTTCACTAAATTCTTCCTGCATAGTACCTCTATTATATAAAATTAGCACTCTCATGTCAAGAGTGCTAACAATCCGTATTGCCCCACTATTAATTCAACATAGACTTATCATACTCTATAAAAGTACCATCGCTCAAAACAAAAACCGTAGAATGATAACCAGTCATTCCTTCCCCAACATTAATATCACATTTGTCAATCACATATCCATCAATCTTCAAACTACCTTTAACAGCAAATTCATTTCTTTCTATAGCGTCATAAAGCGGTATATATTTAACGGTTCCATCTGTCATAATAAATCCAATAACATTTTCAGAATTATCATGTCCAGCCCCAATTTCAACAATTCTATATATTTCTCCATCTAGACCAGTTATTCTACAGCTACCAGCCATGCTCGTTCCATTTCCACCATCAGCCTCATATGTTCTCTTACCTAACTCACAACTAGAGACTGCTCCATTTTCCAAATTGATACTAACGATGTTGGCATCAGTATTGCTATTAATAAGCGAAGACTCAAACATGATAGAATAACTCTTCTCAGAATTAGTTGATTTTATCACAGGATTTTTGTAATCATTTACACCATTAACAGCGCCATCATTCCCAATTACCGTAGACTGTCCAACCAATTGACTTTCTAAATCAGAAATCTTACCATTTAGTTCAGCTTCTTTCTGGCCACCTGAAAGATACGCCCACACACCAAAACCAATTCCCCCAGCCGCTAGTAGCGCCAAAACAATCATTCCAATCATCATTCCAGAGCCTCTCCGAGATTTATCGCTAAAAACTATATCATCCTTCTGAGCGGTTGCGTTCACGCTAGGCGCCACAGTAGGCGTACCAGCACTCATTGCATTATTATTCGGTTGCATAATTCCTCCATTATTCTTATGCTAATATTATAGCACAAAAAATCCATAAATACTTATTTTTATCAATAAATACTATTATTTCCCGCAAACTACATTATTTGCATGGAGCCATCCCTCCACCGAACCACCATCTAGATACTCGCCACTCGTCGGCGCCACACGCATCACACCACCACGTTTAATATAATCATCAATCGGATCCGTCACCATATATTCCTGATCTTTCGGACCAAAATCGTGTTCATTCACATATTTTACGATTTCCTGCAGTAGTTCTGGCGCCATCACGTATTTCGAAACATTAATCAAATTCGAAGGCGCATCCTCCGGCTTCGGTTTTTCTACTACCCCCACCAACTTTCCATTCTCAGCCGAAAGCACACCATACTTCTCTACTTTTGATTTATCAATTTCTACACCTAAAATCGCCGACTCATCCGGATTCTCTACCGCCCTAATCAAAGCCTCTGCCGCTGATTCACCACCAGGGTTCCAAATAAAATCATCGCCCATAAATACTAGCACTGGCTCGTCAATGCTGTATTCTTCTACTACCATTGCAATTGGCACCGCCGTACCATATTTACCCGACGGATCCTGCACCGTATAATGAATCGTCACATCGTCTGGTAAAGTCTTCGCGAGTTTCAATCTATCTTCCTTACCACGCTCCACCAAGTATTGATTCAAAGCTAAATTATCTTTATAAAACTCCTGCACCTGGCAAGGCTCCACGTTCGAAATCACCATATAAATATCTTTTACGCCAGCCTTAATTAACTCCTGCACAGAGTAATCCACCAGCGGACGATTCCCCACCGGAAGCATTGATTTTTCTATAATTTTCGTAATTGGTAGCCGCCGCGTCCCCCACCCCGCTACCGGAATAATAGCTTTCGTAATCATAATAAAATTATTATATCACATTCAAGTT
>JAFWDS010000015.1 GCA_017516075.1 Candidatus Saccharimonadota bacterium | reverse complement strand
TTTCGGCAAAAGACATTGACGATTATTTAGGGACTTTGCCAAAACATAAATTTCATTGTTCTGTGTTAGGGCATCAAGCCCTTGCGGATGCAATAAAAAAATACCGCTCCCCAGGAGCGGAATAAAAGCATAAGTTTGGTACACCGGGAGGGACTAGACTTTTGCTAAAGCAAAAGTCTTCCGTGGGGCGTCGGTTCGAAAAATCTAAAATAAATTTTAGATTTTTGCTCACCTCCTACCACGGGCGAACCCTATGGGTTCTTATCCCTCCTGGCATATTAGATAATTAAAAAAGACCCTTTGGGTCATTTTTAATTATTTGGTACACCCGGAGGGACTCGAACCCACGACCCTCTGTTCCGAAGACAGATGCTCTAATCCACTGAGCTACGGGTGCATATGATTATTATAACATATTTTTAAGAGTAATGATAGTGGGGGGTTGAAGATTCCATTGAGGTATGATAGTTTTTGTCGCATGCGATGGAAGCGAGTGTTTGAGGAAATTCACCAATCGTTTTTCGTGGTGGGACTCATGGTTGGTGTGGTGGTGGGAGCAGTGCTTGGGATTATCTTTCGAGTGAATTATTTTGCATCACCATTGTGGCTGGCGGTGGTGATTGTGATGCTAACTTTTACTTATTTTAGACCGAAGATGATTTTTGTGGTGGTGGCGGTGATAAGTGGAATGGTTTTGATGTTTTTTCGGATTTCTGGTGAACTGGCGGGAGAGAATTATATCCGTGAATTATACGGAAGAAACGTGGTAATAACAGGAACGATTAGTGGTGATGCAAAAAGCGATGAAACTGGCACAAAAGTAAAACTAATAAATTTGAAAGTTGGGGAGGGAATTGTGACGACTGGAAGCATTTACGTGTCACTAGCGAAAAATGAAAAGCTAGCGCGTGATGATGAATTGACTTTGTCTGGAAAAATGACTGAAGGATTTGGCACATATGCTGGGTATATGTACAAGCCGATGATAAAAGAATGGAAAAGGGCGGAGCCGGGGAATATGGTGGTGAGAATAAGAGATTGGTTCGCAGAGAGGATTAGGAGTAAAATACCGGAAGACGAGGCCGGGCTGGGGCTAGCGTATCTACTCGGCATGAGGACGGGGATGAAGGATGGGTTGGATGAGAATCTAAGAATGGTGGGGCTAGTGCATATCGTGGTAGCGAGTGGAGCGCATTTGTCGATTTTGGTGGAAATAGCGAGGAAAATTTTTGGGAAGATTTCGCGATTTGCGGGGCTAGCGTTTTCAATGATGTTTGTGGTGTTTTTTATGGCGATGGTGGGGTGGACGCCTTCGATTTTGCGGGCGGGAATGATGGCGATTTTGACGCTTTTAACATGGTATGCGGGGAGAAAAGTGGCGCCGTGGCGAATGATTCTGATTGTAGCTGGAACGACTTTGGTGATGAATCCGATGTTTTTGATTGATCTTGGGTGGCTGCTTTCGTTCGCGAGTTATGCGGGGATTATGATGCTAGGACCGGGAATTACGAGATTTTTTTATGGGGAGAAAAAGCCGGGAGTAATTCCCTCGCTGGTGCTTACGACGATGAGTGCGACGTTAATGACTCTGCCCATTACGCTATACTTTTACGGAACGATATCTTTGATTTCGGTGATTGCAAATCTGTTGATTTTGCCGACTTTGCCGTACGCAATGGGGCTGGTGTTTTTGACGGGCGTGGTGGTGGGAATACCTGGAGTAGAAATGGTAGTTTCGTGGTGCGCGATGAAACTACTAGATTTTCATATTGCGGTGGTAGAATTTTTTGGGGCGATGAAACAATTTATTGTAGAAATACCGATTTATCAAAAGTGGGTGTTTTTGATTTATGTAGTTATTTTTGGGTTATTAATTGTGGGGCTAATAAAAAGACGGAAAAACAAAAAGCTTATGCTATAATATGAAATATGAGTAGTAATAGTTTATATAGTGAAAAAATTTTATCAGGTATTAAGAAGACACACAATATTTTTTTGTGGACGGCAACTGGGATAATGATCGCATCACTAGTTCTGGGAATAGTTTTAATTTTTGTCGATACACAGAATGCAATGTTTGCTAAAATACAAGGTACATTCTTTATGCTAGCACTTGCGGCGTTCATTTGTGTGAATAATTTTATTAGGATTGAAAAAGGAAACAAAATTGTGCAGGGTTTTGCTTCGGTTGGATTTGTAGCTAACATTATTTGGTTAGTGCTTGGAATCTTGATGATTTGGGAGGTTGTTTCGCCGATAGAGATTGTGACGTCCACTACGAAAACGGAAACCTTAACTACTCGTACATATGATTTGTATGATGAATATGATTATGATGACTATGACTATGATGAATATAATAGTTCTATGATGGATGAGGAAGCATATCGACTTTTAGAAAGTTTGGACGATAGCAGCGCAACAACTAGTACATATGGCAATAGTACATATAATAATAATACATATGGTAATAATACGTATACTTCTTGATATACTCCGGTAACATATGGTATTAGTATTATGACTAAAATTATGGTTGTGTCGGCTTGCATCGCATCAATTGGATTTTGGGTATCAAATATTCTAGTCATCAAGGATAGAATTAAAGCGATTAAACCACTAAAGATTACTGCGATTGTCTGCCAAGTTTATTGTTCGGCATTTATTATGGTTTTGATATTTGCTTGGCCGGTTTCTTTAAACAAAGACATGATTAAGTGGGTAGAATTGTATGGTTTGGCTACGTCTGGATTTGTGATTGCAGCTCTTGCTGCGTGGATTATTTCTAGGACTCACAAGGATGTGGAGCTCGCTGCTGTTTCGGAAGAGCCAAAGGCGGATAAGCCAGTAGCTAAGGATGAAGCAATAGAAAAAGCCGTAATGGAAGAGATAAAGACGACTGAGGTAGTGCAAGAACCTGCAGCAACTCCAAAGGCTGCAACCGTACAGGAGTCTTCGACAGTACAGGAAGCTCAGAAAGTGCAGGAACCTGTGACGGCGCAAGAGACTCAAATTGCCGATTCGAATATTGTTACTGGTCAATAGACAATCAAGGTAGAAAGTGGTAAAATATAGGGAAGTTGAATAATAATTTTGATGGGAGAAAAACATGTCTGGACATAGTAAATGGGCAACAACCAAAAGACAGAAAGCAGTAGTTGATGCTAAGCGCGGTGCGTTGTTTACGAAGATTGGAAATCAGATTGCAATTGCGGCACGTGGCGGTACGGATCCAGCGATGAATCCGAGTCTCGCGATGGTGCTCGAAAAAGCGCGCCATGCCAATATGCCAAAGGCAAATATTGAAAGAGCAATTGCGAGGGCGTCAGATAAATCGGCGGCAGCATTGATTGAAGAAGTTTATGAGGCTTATGGTCCTGGTGGCGTGGGAATCGTAATCGAAGTGGCGACGGATAATAAAAATCGGACTTTGCCTGAGGTGAGGCATACGTTAGATAAGAATGGTGGTCGGATGGCAGATTCGGGTAGTGTGATGTTTCAGTTTAATCGCAAAGGCGTGATTGAAGTGGCGGAGAAAGGTGACGAGGTGATGATGACAGCGCTGGATGCAGGAGCGGAGGATGTGTCGGAGGAAGATGATTGTACTATTATTTATACTCAAGCGACAGATTTGATGAAAGTGAGACAGGCTTTGATTGATGCCGGTTTGATGGTAAATTCGGCGGAGCAGCAATATGTGCCTTCGTCATATATTGCAGTTGAGGGAGAGAATGCAGAGAAGTTGGAAAAACTCTTATCGGCCGTAGATGATTTGGATGACGTGACAAATGTTTATACGAATGCAGAATAATTTTTAGAATTTTGTGGTATTGCGATGGGTGTCTGTGTGAATGCAGAACAATTGCAAGTCTTTTGTGATACAATGAGAAAGTGATTATTTAATGGTGAGGGAAGGAGGTTTTTAATGAAAAATAAAAAATGCAAATATATTTTTGTGACTGGTGGGGTGTTATCAGGGGTTGGTAAAGGTATTACGGCGGCATCAATCGGAGCCATTCTAAAAGCAAAAGGCTACAAAGTAACAATGCAAAAATGTGACCCGTATCTCAATGTGGATGCGGGACTTTTGAATCCGGTGGAGCATGGTGAGTGCTATGTGACGCATGATGGCGTAGAAACGGATTTGGATTTGGGACATTATGACAGGTTTTTGGATTTTGAGACGAGCAAGTATTCTATCACATTGTCTGGTTCGATTTATAAGGAGCTGATTGAAAGGGAACGTTCTGGCGGATTTCGTGGAAAAACGGTGCAACTGGTGCCGCATTTTACGGGACTAGTGTGTGAAAAAATTGAGAAAGCGTCGGTGGATTCGGATATTCATATTGTGGAAATTGGCGGGACGATTGGTGATTATGAGGGATTGCCTTTTGTGGAGGCGATTAGACTATTCGCGAATAAAGTGGGGCGAAGAAACTGTTTATATGCGAGTGTGGTGTATGTGCCTTTTATTCATACTTCGAACGAATTAAAGACAAAACCGGCGCAAAATGCTTTGAAGGATTTGCGTGGGTTTGGAATTATTCCGGATATTGTGTGTGTGAGGACAGAAAAACCATGTCCACGTGGTATTTGTGAGAAAATTGCGGCATTTTCGGGGATTGCGCCGGAAGCGGTGGTGAATTTGCCGGATATTCAGAGCGTGTATGATGTGCCATTTAATGTGTTGAAGTCGGGAGTGCTGACAATTTTGAACGATTTTGTGGGGAATGAATCGGAGCCAGATATGCGTCGGTGGGCGGAGTTTTCGAGAAGAAGAGCCAAGAAGTATGCGAAGACAGTGAAGATTGGTTTGGTGGCGAAATATGTAGGAAACGACGATACATATATGTGCGTAACGGAGGCATTGAAAGCCGCGGCGGCGTGGGATAAGGTGAATTTGAATTTGAAGTGGGTGAATGCGGAGGAAGTAGAAAATAATGTAGGATTATTAAAGGGGCTGGATGGAATTGTGGTGCCGGGTGGGTTTGGAGTGAGAGGTGTTGAGGGTAAAATTAAAGCGGCGGAATACGCTTTAAAACATGATGTGCCGTATTTGGGATTATGTCTTGGTATGCAGGTGGCATGTATTGCAGCGGCAAGAAAAGGTGGTGTTAAAAATGCCAATTCGGAGGAGTTTGGGGCGAGCGAAGAAGATGGTAACAATGTGATTTACATTATGGAAGGTCAGAAAGGGAAGGAATCTACTGGTGGGACGATGCGACTAGGTGACTATACGGCGGTGCTAAAGCCAAAATCCAAGGTGGCAAAAATCTACAGAAAAGCGTTGGAGACTAGTGAATATGCATACGGGACGGAAGTTTTGGAAGATGGTGGCTTAAAAGTGATTGAGAGACATAGGCATCGTTATGAGGTAAATCAGAAATACTTGGATGTAATTCGCGAAGGGGGAGTAGAAGTATCAGGGCTTTCTCCGAACGGAAAACTGGTGGAATTTATAGAAGCGCCATCGTGTCGGTTTTTTGTGGCAACGCAGGCGCATCCGGAATTCAAATCGCGGCCGCTCCATCCGCACCCGTTGTTTAGAGAGTTTTTGGCGAAGGCTGGACAGGCGAAGTAAAAATAAACCCGCGAAGGAGCGGGTTTATTAGCGACCGTTTTTGAGAATTGGGTGTTTTCTCTTGTCGCTGTGCTTGTGATTGTTGTTGCGATTTTGTTTTGAGACAGGACGCAACTTGATTTTTCTTGCCATGACGATATTATAACATATTTTTGCTAAATATGATATAATTGTAGATGGAAGGGTGGCCGAGTGGTTGATGGCACTGGTCTTGAAAACCAGCATACGAAAGTATCGCAAGTTCGAATCTTGTCCCTTCCGCCAGGTTAGAGAGCAAAGAGAGGCGAAGCCTTTCGGAGCGTTCTAACAGAAATAAAAATCTAGAGCTTGCTCTAGTATTTTTATTTCTGGGAGAATGCGTGAGAAGCGAAGCTTCTTTGCTCTCGTAATTTGGAGGTTCTAAGAGCCTAAGATTCCCAATCTTGTCCCTTCCGCCAAAATGATAAATGAAAAAGGCGTGCTTCTAGCACGCCAGTTTTTTAGGGTTCGCTGAGATACTCTTCTAGGGTGAGGCCCCGAGAAGTGATTTCCTCGGCGATTTCTTTGCTGTTGACGAAACGCAGGTGCCATGGTTCATAACCATATCCGGTGATTTCTTCTTTTCCTTCTAGGTAGCGAAGGATAAATCCGTATTCTGCTAAATGGTCATGAATAACCGCAAAATCTTTTCTGTCGGCGATCATTTCATCGTTTTCGCGGATGACTTTTCCGTCTTTGATGACGAAAATGTCGACGGCGAGACCGGTATGATGCTCGGAGTAACCTGGTACGGCGACGTATGTTTCGGTATATTTTTCGCCATACTCTTCTGTAAAATAATCCCAGAGTTCTTGTTGGTCTTCTACTGAGCGATAGACACTATCTAATTCGATTTGAATACCTTCGGACAACAGAGCTTCTCTTAGCTCTAGAAAGCTTGCATAGGTCTTGTGCTCGATTTGGATAGTTTCATCAAGCGAGTTTTTAACGGTATCGATTTGCACGAGCTTCTCCCAGTTGGCTGGGAGTTCATGAGTTTTGTTGACTAGAGTCAGATATACATCGTCTTTATTGACGAGAGTTTCTGATTCTGTTCTACCGCTACAGGTTACCAGGATAAAAATGACCGCAAAAACAGCAACTACAGCATCGAATTGTTTTCTCAAAAGGTACACCCCCTTTATAATAATATTGTATATACTATTATATCACATTTTGTCGATTTTGGCTAGTCTATATCGATTTCAGTGCCACAGGTGGCGTTGATGCCGAGGTTTGAGAGGATAATCATTTCGTCATCGCTAATCATATGAGTGGCGTGAAGCTCGGAATCTTTGAGTTTGTCTAGATTGTCGAGAAGTTTTTTAACGACAGGATTAGTGGTGGAACAGATAGATAGGGCAATGAGAACTTCGCCGAGTTTGAGATATGGTTCTTTGAAATTGCTGGTTTTGTTTTTGATTTCGAGGATGGGTTCGAGGACGGCGGGCGCGATGAGGTCAACTTCGTCTGGGATGCGGTTGAGAGCTTTGAGGGCGTTTAAAATAGTACTAGAAATGGGTGAAAGGTAACCAGTTTTGCGACCGGCGATGTGTTTTTTGCCGATTTCAATACAGGCGCTGGGAAGATTGTTGGAACTCTGACGTTTTTCTTCGGCATAGTTAACAACGGTGCGTTCTGCTTCGGAGATATCGAGTTCGTTCATGAGGAGCTTGATGCGTTCTGGGACTTCGGGGCCGACGACGCCTTTTTTGAGGTCGGTGAGAGCGCGATAATAACGACGGATGATTTCGTTTTTGGAGGCACGACGGATGGCTTTGTCGTCGGTGATGCATTCGCCGATGACGTTGACACCCATGTCGGTGGGGGAATAATAAACAGTTTTGCCGGTGATGCGGGTGAGGATTTCTTTGAGAACAGGGAAGGTTTCGAGGTCGCGGTTGTAATTGACGGCAGTGACGCCGTATTTTTCTAGATGAAAATGGTCTATCATGTTGATGTCGCCAAGGTCGGCAGTGGCGGCTTCGTAGGCGATGTTGACGGGATGTTTGAGCGGTAAAGACCAGACTGGGAAGGTTTCGAATTTGGCATAGCCAGCTTTGACGCCGCGTTTGGATTCGTGGTAGAGCTGAGACAGAGAAGTAGCGAGCTTGCCGGAGCATG
Organism: Candidatus Saccharimonadota bacterium; assembly: GCA_017516075.1. Lineage (GTDB taxonomy): Bacteria > Patescibacteriota > Saccharimonadia > Saccharimonadales > Saccharimonadaceae > Nanosyncoccus. The sequence continues at coordinate 17,706 of JAFWDS010000015.1, read as the reverse complement.
GACCGGGAGCCGAGACGATGACGAGAGGTTTGGTGGTTTTGACATAGGGGTTGGCACCATAGCCTGCATCGGAAACAATAGTGTCAACATCAGTGGGGTAGCCTTTGGTGAAAGAATGGAAATAAACTTTGACTTTGTAATCTTTGAGTTTGTTGGCAAAATCTTTGGCTTTTTTCTGACCATCAAAAAGGGTGATGACGACCGAGCTAACATAGAGATTTTTGGCGCGCAAGAATTCGATGAGGCGGATGACTTCGGTTTCGTAGGAAATCATGTGATCGGCGCGGATTTTGGATTTTTCGATGGCGTTAGCGTTGATGCAAAGGATGATTTCGGCGTCGTCTTTGAATTCTTGGAGAAGACGGATTTTGAGATCGGGTAGAAACCCGGGAAGAGTGCGGGCAGCGTGTTGGTCGTCGATAAGCTTGCCACCGAATTCGATGTAGAGTTTGTCAAACATTCTGATGCGCCCACGGATTTTCTTTTTTTGGATTTTGAGATATTTTTCTGCATCAAAACATTTTTTCATTGCGTATGTAACCTCCTTTTAAATAATTATAGCAAAAAAAGATTTTGATTTGCGAATAAATGATAAAGCTTATGATATAATTTAATCATGGATGAAAATGAAATCCAGTTGAAGCGGCGTGACAATGAAGAACGCGCAACGTTTGAACGGGCGCGGATTTTGGGTTTGCCGTATCTTGATACTAGGGAATTTGAAAACAACGTTCCTTTGGTGCCGGATTTGCTGTCGATTCAGCAAATGCACCAAGATTTTATTATTCCTTTGCAGAAAGGTGGCGGTGAAGTACACTATCAGTTTATGGTGACGAGCCAGACGCCGAGGTCTTTGATTGAAAAAATGCGGCAGGAATATACCGATGAAGGCGAAAGGGTGGATTTTTTCTTGATTTCTGGGTCGGCGTTCAAAGTATTTATGCTAAGATATGATCCGCCAAAAGAAATACATTATGATGATATCAAAATTGCAGGCGAGGGAGATTCGGAAACGATTGCATCGGTATCGAAAACGTTATCGATTGTGTCAACCGAAAAAGTGTTTGACTTTTTGATTGAGCAGGCGGATAAATTGGGGGCGAGCGATATTCACATTGAAAATTTGCGAACAGAAATCCGGATTCGAATGAGGGTGGATGGGCTTTTGCACCCAGTGGCGAATATAGATCGAGATAGGTATCGAATATTTATGGGTGAGCTATCGTCGAGGGCGAATGTATCGATGGCATCGAATACACCACAATCTGGGCACATGCAGATGGATATTCATAGAGACGGAGTTTCGCATCTTTTGAACATTCGTGTGGAAACGATTCCGACGATGTATGGACAGGATGCGGTATTGAGATTGTTTAATTTCGATGAGTCGCTTTTGAATTTAGATTTATTGGGGTTATCGCCAGAAGAGCGTGCTGAAATAAACGAAGTAATTTCTCATCCGAGAGGATTAGTGTTGATGGTGGGTCCGACTGGTTCAGGTAAATCTACGACGCTTTATTCGATGTTGAACGCTTTGAATACGACGGATAGAAAGATTATCACTTTGGAAGATCCAATTGAATATGGTATTACGGGAATATCGCAGATCCCTATCAATACAAATGCGGGTGGGTCGTTTGCGGAGGGATTGAGGTCGGTGTTACGTTTGGATCCGGATGTAGTAATGGTGGGTGAGATTCGTGACGGTGATACGGCTAAGACGGCAATTCAGGCGTCGATTACGGGACATTTGGTGCTATCGTCGTTTCACGCGAATTCGACAAGTGCGGCGTTTTCGAGGATGATTGATATGATTGGCGTGAATCCGATTTTCTCTAGTTCGATTAGGCTGATTATTGCGCAGAGACTAGTGAGGAAACTAGCGGATTCGAAAAGGCCGAGGCCGGCTAGCGAGTCTGAGGTGAGATACATTCGAGAGGTTTTGAGTGGGGTGCCGGCAGAGAAGTTGGGCGGAGTTAATTTGGATAATATTACTTTATATGAACCGGTGGTGACAGAACGATATCCGTTTGGTTATAATGGGCGAACTGTGATAATGGAACAATTGATAGTATCGGAAGATATTCAAGCGTATATCCGCGGCGATGTGGCGGATGTTAATACAGATGCGATTGAAAAGACAGCAAAGGGAAATGGGATGCTGACTTTGGAGCAAAAGGGTGTTTTGGCGGTACTGCGTGGCGAGACGACACTTGAGGAAATCTCGAGAGTGATATAAATGTGGTATAATAAGTGTTATGAGTAAAAAGGTTGTTTCCGATTATAATGGTTATGATTATAAAAAAGATTTCTGGGAAAATACTGGTCGTGAGTATGAAGACCAAGCAGATAGGATGGCGATTCGGAAGTTGCTTCCGAAGCGAATGGAAAAATTTGCAGATATTGGTGGTGGATATGGAAGGCTCGCGAATGAGTATTTGAAGCGTGCACATAAAGTGATTTTGTTCGATTATTCAAAGTCTGAGCTTGAGCAAGCGAAAGAGATTTATGGTGATAAGATTGAAACTCGTGCTGGCGATATTTACGAGTTGCCATTTAAGGATAATGAGCTTGATGGATTGATGATGGTTAGAGTGACGCATCATCTAAAACATTTGGATGAAGCTATAGCAGAGCTTTATCGAGTATTGAAACCTGGCGGAGTGGCAGTGGTAGAGGTCGCAAATAAAAGAACTTTACCGAAGATGGCAAGATATGTGACTGGTAAAAGCAAGGTGAATCCGTTTGATAAAAAAGTGGCGAATTATAAGGAAATATCGGCGGATGGGTTTTATAATTATCATCCGAAATATGTGGAAGAGATTTTTGATAAGACTGGGTTTAAGTGTGAGAAGGTGCTGTCGGTATCGAACTTCAGGAGTAAGAGTCTCAAAAAAATGTTTGGAACTAAGAATTTGGTTAAAATGGAAGACAAGGCACAGAAGGCTTTGGCGCCAATTAGGTTTGCACCATCAATTTACTACAAGTTGAGAAAACCAGAGAAATAGTGTATAATAATAGAGTGAGATTACTCGCTCATTTGGGCTCGTCGTTCAACGGATAGGACATATCCCCTCTAAGGATACAATGCTGGTTCGATTCCAGCCGGGCCTACCATTTTTTGTTTTTGTGGTACAATAGTTTTATGAAAAAGGTGATTTTGAAATGTAAGCTGAAGAGCCGCGATGAGTTTGAGCAGAAACTGGCGGATATTGATTTAGATTTTTCGCCGGTGTATTGGCAGCACGATAGAATATATGTGCCGAAAAATTACAAAGCTCATGCGAATTTTCCACGCCTTATCATGCGAACAGAGATGCAGGCGGTGGACAAACCGGCGAAGTATTACTTTATTTTGAAGCGGCACATTGAAGATTCGGGTGTAGATGTAGTGGAGACTACTCCGGTGAGTGATTATGAAAAGTTGGTAAATATCATTATGCAGTTAGGGTTTCGTCCGGCGGGAGAAGTTTCTAAGAGGCGCCAGAACCTTAAGATGGGGGAGGGAACGTTTATTTATCTGGATAAGATTGATGGTGTAAATGGGTATTTTGCCAAGATTGAATCAGAACTCGAAGCAGGCGATTCGGTGCTTGAAGCGAAGCAGGATCTCAAGAAGACATTTCAGACGTTAGGTGAATCTGGGTTTGTAGAATCGACGTATTTTGAGATGTAAGCTTTAAATAGTATTGTGCGAGAAGATTAGGGTTTGAGGTTATTTGGTAATATATATAATATATGGTGGGGTGTAGACGCTAGATATAGCGTGCTTTGATAGGTGACATACGCTATATATAGCGTAGTACCGAACAGAAACCGAACAAGAGGCGAAAATTAGATAGAATCTTCGAGGAGGCTAATGCCAAGCTCGGCGAGCTGGGTTTGGTCAACAGAGGATGGGGAGTCCATCATTAAGTCGACACCGGAGCCGTTTTTGGGGAAGGCGACGATGTCGCGGATGTTGTCGACGGATTCTAGTACCATAAAGATACGGTCTAGACCAGGGGCGCAGCCAGCGTGGGGTGGTGCACCGAATTTGAAGGCATTTAGCATACCAGAGAAGCGAGATTCGACATATTCATTATTGTATCCTAAGATATTGAAAGCTTTAAACATGATGTCTGGATTGTAATTACGGACGGCGCCGGAGCAGACTTCGTAGCCGTTCATGACCATGTCGTATTGATCCGCGAGGATGGCTAGCTTATCGGCATCGGTTTTGGCATTTTCTAGAGCTTCGAGACCACCTTTTGGCATACTGAAAGGGTTGTGACCGAAGTCGAGTTTCTTTAATTTCTCGTCCCATTCGTAGAATGGGAAGTCGATTACCCAGGTGTATGCGACTTCGTCTGGATTTTTCAGGCCGAAATGGTCGGCGAAATCGATGCGGAGCTGCCCTAGGACTTTATTAACCTTGGCGGTTTCATCGGCACCAAAGAAGACGGCGTCGCCGGCCTTAGCGCCAGTGAGCTTAGCGACACTGTTGATTTCGGTATCAGTCATGAATTTAAGAATGGGGGATTTGGCGCCTTCGTCAGTATACAAGATATAGGCTAGGCCGCCAGCGCCGAGTTTGCGGGCTTTTTCGGTGAAGTCGTCGATTTCGCGACGGGTGAGGGAAGCAGCGCCTTTGACACAGAGGGCTTTGACGCAAGGTGTTTTAAAGACTTTGAAGTCGGTGTCTTTGAAAACTTCGGTTAAATCGATTAATTCCATACCATAGCGCAAGTCTGGTTTGTCGGTACCGTAGGTGTTCATGGCGAATTCGTATGGCATACAAGGGACTTTGTTACCGCTCTTAATATATTTCTTGGCTGGCTCGGAATTGATTACAAGTTTTTTATTAGAAAACTTGGTAGCGAGGTCGATGAATAATGGCTCGATGGCATCGCGGACAGTTTCGCCGTTATCGACAAAAGCCATTTCGCAGTCTAGCTGATAGAAGTCGCCGTAGAGACGATCGGCGCGTGGGTCTTCGTCACGGAAGCAGGGAGCGATTTGGAAGTATTTGTCGACACCGCCGACCATGAGGAGCTGTTTGAACTGCTGAGGAGCTTGAGGAAGGGCGTAGAATTTGCCTGGATGGAGACGAGAAGGGACGAGGAAATCGCGAGCGCCTTCTGGGCTGGAGTTTGCTAAGATTGGTGTGGTAATTTCGGTAAAATCGTGGTCGTACATGTAGTTTCTAATAAAACGATAGAAGTCGGATCGACGTTTGAGTAGCTTTTGCATAGAAGGGCGACGGAGGTCGAGATAGCGGTATCTTAGACGAAGTTCTTCGGAAGATCTTTCACCATCGTCGTGAGTATTGACCGGAGGGGTGGCGGATTTGTTGAGTAGAACGAGTTCTTTTACAACCAATTCGATAGTGCCGGTAGGGATGTTGGGATTGATGAGGTCTTTGGCGCGCTCGCGCATGGTGCCGGTGGCTTTTAAGACGAACTCATCGCGGACGGATTCGGCGAGTTTGAAAGAATCGGCGGTGTCTGGAGTGACGACAAGCTGGATGATGCCGGTGTGGTCGCGGAGGTCGATAAAAATTAGACCGCCGTGGTCGCGACGAGAATTGACCCAGCCTTCGACGGTTACGGTTTTGCCCAAAAAATCATGTAATTCATTTGCTAAATTTCTCATATCTGTTATTATAGCACATTTTGGGCGGGTCCTGCCGATTTTTCTTTCCCCCGAATCCAGCTGGTTCGGGGGTCCCCCTGAAAAATCGTCACCCGCCCTACCGAGCTAGTTTAATAGATAGTCTAATAGCATTTGGATAGTGAAGAAACCAGCGAGAGCTTCATGATTATCTAAGACTAAGAAGTAATAGCTGTTGGTGCGTTCGATTTCGTCGACGGCGTATCGAAGGGAGTCGCTAGCGTGGAGATATGCGACGTTTTTGTCGAGATATTTTTCGGCGCGGTCGGTGCGTTTGATTTCGAGAGTGTTTAGGGCTTCGGTATGGATGATGCCTTTGACTTTGTCGTGGTCATCGACAACGGGGAAATTGGTGAAGCCGGATTTGTAGAGTTTGTCGAGAACAAGGGGCCCCAAGATTTCTTTGTGATGGACAAAAATCATTTTGGATTTATCGACCATGAGTTCCGAAATTGTGCGGTCGTCGAAACTCATGATGGCAGAGATGCGGTCGCGATCTTGGCTGTTTAGAATAGATTTGGGGGTGCGCTGTAAGACTCCAATGAATTCTTCGAGGGTTTTGGGGGTGTATTGGGGAGCTTTGGTTGGAGTTTTGGCTGAAGTTTTGGCGGGACGAAATCTGTCGAGTTTGGGGTCGAGCCATCGGATGAATTTTCGCATTATAGTCTCAAACATGATATAATCATTATATCATTATTTTACTGAAGGAGTTATTATGAAAAAAATGAAGGGGTTTTCTGTAGTTGGCTTGATTGTGGGAATTGTAGTGGTGGCTTTGATTGCGATTGGAGCGTATTTTGTAATTGATGGCAATAATAAGGCGACGGATTTTAGTGAATATGATTTTTATTCGGTGATTGAGGCAAATGATAATAATGGTAATATTGGTGATCACGTAAAGGGGAATCCAGATGCTCCAGTTTTGATTTTTGAGTATGCAGATTATCAGTGTCCGGGGTGTGCGTCGATTAATCCGAGGATTAATAAAATAGTGGAGCAGTTGAATGGTAAGTTAGCCGTGGTGTATAGAAGTTATTTGTTGTCTTATCATCAAAATGGTACGGCGGCGGCATCAGCAGCAGAGGCAGCGGGTTTACAAGGATATTGGAAGCCGTATGCGGATAAGCTGTTTGCTGAGCAGGCGGAGTGGGAGTATGCTTCGGCGTCGGAGAGGACGGAGATGTTTGATAAGTATTTTGCTGAAGTCACGGAAGGGAAGGGCGATATAGAAAAGTTTCATGAGGATATTGCCAGTAGTGCTATATCAAAGAAGATTAGTTTTGATATGGGGATTGCAAAGCGGGTAGATGTACAAGCTACGCCGGCGTTTTATATTGATGGGCAATGGATAAAATGGAATGATGCGAGTGAAATCAATGTGAACGGAAAAACAATCTCCTGGGATTCTGCGAGGAATGGAGATGATTTTACCAAGCTCATCAAAGATATTGTTGAAGCAAAGCTTAGTAAAGAAAGTGATTAGATTTCGATGAATTCTTGCCAGGCGGCAGGAGGGATTTTTGAGTTTTTGTGTTTGACCTTTGATCGTTTGATACGCATAGTTTTGTATTTTAGCAAATCTTCTTTTGGATTGCAAGCATAAAATTATTCCTTAGGCAATAAAATGGTGCTTTTCGGACTCGGGTCGCTCGCGCCCGTCGTTACGGGGCTCGCGCCCTACCCCTCGGTCGTAACCTCCGGAGTGTCCTCAAAGCACCATTTCTATTGCCTCACAACGTATGTTATAATTAGAATCATGAGAAAGCGTGGGCGGATTAAAGTTCGCAAAATAAAAACGTGGATGCTACTTCTCATTTTGGTGCCGCTTTTGTTTGTTGACGCGACGTTGCTTCGGCTGGATCATGTGAGGATGACAGAATTAAGAACGGCAGTACTAGATGCAGATGAACAAGATAATGATGAAGAGATTGCGAAGAAGTTAGAGGAGCTGAAGAGTTTTGTGTTTTCAAATATGGTGATAAATGTGGTGGAAGATAATGGGGAACAAAAGATTACATTTGGGACGGGGCCGTTTTATTTGGAACATCAATATATAAGGCATGCGAATAGGGCTCTAGAAGAGGCGGAGAAGAATTTGGCTTCGGATGCAAATCCAAATGGGAATATCTATGCACTGGCTAGTGAAACCTGTCGGGCACAGGCACTCGCAAATGGGTGGACTTGGGATAACCCCAACTATATTAATTGTATGGTGAGTGAAATTCAGAAGTATCCGGCGGCGGATGAGATACAGGATAGGATAAAGGCGAGTTTACCATCTACGGAACTATATCGACATAATTATGCTTCGCCAGTGTGGGCGCCGTCGCTCACGGGATTCTTTGTTTTGGTGACTCTCATCGTGATTGTTGTAATTTTTATTAGAGGAATTATTTGGGTTGTACTAGAGTTAGCCATAAGATTTATGTGAGATTTTTGGGGATTTTTTAAAAAAACCTCTTGACAATAAGGGCGTGGGGTCATAAGATAAGAATATATTAACTTAAGGAGGAAAGCTAAATGGCTTACGAACATACCAATGGTAAGGGTGTAAAGTACTATCTACACAAATCTGAAGTAACTCTGCGCGGTGGCAAGCCTCAGACTATTTATTTCTTTACTAAGAACGAGAATGGCGGCAAGGGCACTCCATGTGATTTGCCAGCAGATCGCATGGTTTGCGAGAATCCACGCAATGGGTTCTTAACACTCAAGAAGAAATAATAATTCATGTTAAAACCCGCCATCTTGGCGTTTTTCCTCGTTCGCTCGTCGATTAGACGCGCTTCACTCGGAGAAAACACCAATTTGGCGGGTTTTTCCTATGAATTATTTGTTGTGTTATAATAATAGAGATGGGGATGTAGCTCAGTTGGTTAGAGCATGCGTCTTATACACGCAGTGTCCCAGGTTCGAGTCCTGGCATCCCTACCATTTTTTGTAGTATAATAGTAAGCATGAACAAGATAAAGACTATCTTTCGGCGGATAAGGTACAAAATGAAGCACGATTTTTTGACGGTGGAGAATGTGGTGCTAATGGGAGCAATTGTGCTTTGTTTGGTGTGGACATATCAGTCGATTGCGGCGATGTCAAGAAACTGGGAATTATCGGAGAGATTGACGGCGGAGAGGAAGGCTTTGGAGCTTTTGAACGTGGAAGTGGAAGCGGCAGAACTTGAGAATGAATACTACAAGTCTAATGAGTATCAAGAATTGATGGCACGGAGGCAGCTAGACAAGAAACTGCCAGGGGAGAATATGGTGGTGATGCCGGCGAATTCTGAAGAGGCAAAAAATCGGTACCAGACGATTGCGGCAGAAAAAGAGGAGCGAGAGTATAGTAATTTTGAAAAATGGATAATGTATTTGTTTCCAAGTTATTGATGTTTTTTATAATTCTTATGCTATAATATATGCATGAGCAGATTGAAAAAAGGTTTTACTTTGATAGAAGTAGCGCTGTTTTTGGTGATTACTGGTGCGCTATTTGCTGCAGTGACTGTGGGGGTGCAGAATTCTATTTATCAACAGAGATTTAATGATGCGGTGCAGAATTTTGCGGAATTCTTAAGGAGTGTTTATGCGGAAACGATGAATGTGCAGAGTATCGGGACGGGTAGGACGGAGAAGGCGATTTATGGGAGGTTGATAACCTTTGGGGAGAGTGTAGACGCATCTGCTAGTGGTGAAGCGGGGGGTAATGTTATTAATCAAAACGATACTAAAAATGTGATTTATGTTTATGATGTAATTGGTGATGTTGCGGGAGACATTGGTACTGGTGATGTCTTGGGCACGTTGGTACAATTAAATGCAGACGTGATAAGAGTGGAGGATAATATGGTGAAAGCGGTGGGTATAATTGATAATTACACACCAAAATGGTCTTCGCAGATAGAGCCGGCTTGTAATGAAGAGACGAAGAAGTGTAGTTATGATCCGTTTAAGGGGGCAATTCTGATTGTGCGCCATCCTGTTTCTGGCACGGTCTTTACGTTTGTAATGGAAGGGGAGACGGTTGAAATTAATGACTATATTGGGAGTGCAAGATTGAATTATCAAGCAATTCAACAAAAGTTGGATGAGGCGGAGACCGATGAGCAAAGGCAAGCGGCTCAAATTGAGTTGGATTACTATCTTAATAATAATCAGACAGAAAACAGGCTCAAGGACGCTCTTAATGCAACAGGAGAGGGTGGAGGAAAGAAATTCAAAATGGCAACTCTTGATTTGTGCGTGAATCCAGAAGGTGATATGGAGTATTCAAACAGAAGAGATGTGAGAATTGTGGCTGGAGCAAGAAATGCTTCTGGTGTAGAACTATTAAGTGACGATCAAAGCAGGTGTAGGATACAGGAATAGATATGACGAAAACGTTTCGCGATAAAAGTCAGAAAGAGATGAGTAAGGAAGGTTTTACTTTGGTGGAGCTTTCGCTTTCGATTGCCTTTATTGCGATACTCTCGATATCGGTAACGCTGATTATTACTAATTCAATCGCGTCGTATCACAGAGGATTGACGCTTAATAGTATTAATACTACAGGAATGGATTTAGTGGATGATATGAGGGCGGCAGTGCAGAACGCGCCGGCGCGTCCGCCAGTGAGCTATTGCTCTACGATCTATAGAGATAGTGATAGCAACAATTATTATGAGGAATGTGTTAATGATCAGGGCAGTAATTTTGTTTCGGTGTCGAGAAGAGGTAATGTGAAATTAGGGAATAGAACAATTGAAGGTGTTCCACTATTTGGGGCGTTCTGTTCTGGCACATATTCTTATATATGGAATTCGGGATATTTCTTTACGAATGATGCTGATTCGAAAGTAAATGGAGTTGCAAAGGCGTCGTTTCGCTATAAGTTTTTAAAATCTAGTGGCGAGTTGGAAGACGATGTGACGAAGACGAATTTTAAGTTGCTTAAGGTGCGAGACAAGAATAGAGATGTTTGTGTTTCGGCTCTCAATACGAATAGTTCTGGTGTAGACAACAAAAGATATTTGACTAATGAAAAACCAATTAATGGAGGGGGGAGCGTTTTCAATGTTAGAGGAGACGACTATGCTATTTTGGCTGAAGAGCCAATTGATATTCTATCGGGCGACATTGGCAATAACCTTGCGATTTATGATTTGACTTCTATGGCGCCAGCGAGTAGTCTTTCGATGAATAATGCTTTTTATACAGTTTCATTTATTTTGGGTACGATTCAGGGTGGTATTAATATCAGTGCGTCGGGTAATTATTGTGCAACACCGGAAGGGTATGAATCTGCGATAGAAAATTTTGACTATTGTGCAATCAACAAATTTAATTTTGCCGCTCAGGCGAATGGAGGATAGGATGAAACAGCCAAAGGAAATGAAATTTAGAAAGGGGGCTGCGTCGTTTTATATTGTGGCGTTTGCGACTTTGATATTGATGATTATTGCGACGAGTTTTGCTGCAATTATTATTAGCGAGGTGACTAGGACGTCGAATGACGATTTGGCACAATCGGCGTATGATTCGGCGCTTGCTGGTGTGGAAGATGCTAAGTTGGCGTTTTATAATTATAAAAATTGCGTATCCCAGAGTGCTGAGACGAAAGAACCTCAACCGGGAATGGAGAAGGAATGTAGTGCGATTCGATGGTTCGTGGAAGCGGCTAATAGTAGGAGAGGAGATGAGGATGAGATGGGGTCAAGCACTGATGCAGGTGGCACTAATAATCAGGATATCATTACGACTTCGAGCGGTATGAATTATAATACCTGCGATATGGTGTCGTTGGTGCTTGGACGCAAGAGCTTGGGAAGTAGTAATACTGATGAAAATACTGATGAAAGTACACAGATTGTGGAATCGAATATTGCTGGGAATAATATGATGCAGGCTTATACTTGCGTGAAGATGTCGACTTCACTAAGGAATTATCGTACTACGCTGAGTTCGTCGCAACAGATGCGGGTTGTAAGGGTAAAATTTGATAATGTGGATGCCGATAAGATCAAGACCGTAAGATTAAGCTGGTTCCTAGATAGTGATGCGGACTTTAAAAAGTTTAATTATACGAATTTTAAGAATGGTAAGGTGGTCTATCCTAATACCTCTGTAGAAGTACGGCCAGCGACGCCTCCGACTGTGTACCTAGGGATGATGCAGACAGCTGAGAATTTTACTATTAATGATTTTGACGTAACGAGGGGTAACCAAACTGATAGAGGGATGCTTTATTTAACACCTTCAGGCGAAAAGAAAAATAATGGAGAGGTTACGGCTGGTTTGTCGGGCCAGACAACATATGAGCCCGGATATAATGCTGGTCTTGGTAAGAACCATATCGGTAGCGAAGGTTTTTTGAAATCAAACGACAAGACAGCATGGGATGCTGCTGGCAATTACAAACCTAATAAGCCGTATGCGGTGTATTGTCCAGAAAATGCAGGGGGCTATGCTTGCGTTGTAGATATTGATATTCCGGAACCAATTGGTGGCAATAGGAACAATGATACATTTGTATTCGTAGCAGGACTTCCTTATGGTGAACCTCCTACAACTATCGATATGGAGTTTTATTGTGCCGATGGTGAAACGTGTAATCCTCATCTAGAAGAATTGGGAGAAGATAGCGATGAAAAGAATTTGGCATATCTTGATGGCGTGCAGATTAAGATTGATTCGACTGGCAAGGCAAATGATTTGTTTAGACGGGTTGAGGCTAGACTCGAGGGATCTGATTCGTTGTCACTTTCTTTGATGGGTCCGTTGGAATTGATGGGTGGTAGTGATCCTAGAAATGAGAAGTTTTCGAAAACGTATAATGTAGTTTCTGAATGGAATTTCTAAAAGAAATATATTGATTCTTTCGTGAATTCAAAAACAGAAGATATTCGGTGTTTTTTGGCGATTCAACTTTTCCACAAGCCAAAAATTCTTCTTGCAATTTTAGAATAAGCATTATAGAATGGTATTAGCATTAGGTCATGCATCATTAAAAACAAAAGGTGTGTTAAAAGTGAAGAATAACAAAGACAAATTTTTGTTTGTAGGTTTTATGGCTTTTGTAGCTAGTATTTTGGTTTCTGGTTTTTGTTCTGATTCCGTTTCTGCCCATACTGCCACACTTACGACAGCTAGTTCTATTAGTCTAGATGCTCTGCCTCAACATGATGGTATATCTATTGATGAAGAATCTATTAATGTCACCACGACTTGCCGCTCTGGCTATAATCTATCTGTAGCCACATCTACTAGTCCGGATTTATATCTCAATGGCGATGGTACTTCTACGGCTACTTTTACGGCAGTAGATGGCACTTCTACACTAGCTAATTCTACTAATAAATGGGGATACTCTATGACAGCTAATGCTTCCTCTTATACGGTTTTTTCTCCACTATCTACTACAGCTAGTGTACTTAAGGCTCCATCTCAAACTGCTAGCCAGACCGATATTGATGATACGTTTTCTATATATTATGGTACCAAAGTAGCAGATTCTGTTACTCCTGGTTCCTACCAAATGGCAGATAGTGGAGCAATAGTTTATTATCTCACTATGGACGCAACTTGTACTGAATATATAGTTTCTTTTAATGCCAATGGTGGTACTGGTATAGTAGCTAATCAAAACATTGAAGAAGGTACAGCCACTAAGCTAACCTCAGCAGATACCCTTACCGCGCCTACTGGAGCTAGCTATACCAATGCAGACAATAATACCATTACCGGAGACGCCGACAAACTCTGGACCTTCTGGGGCTGGAATACTCAAACAGATGGTACTGGAGACTGGTACAAAGACAAGGAATCAGTAGAAGACTTAACTAATGCAGGAAGCACCATCGCGCTATATGCTCAATGGAAACAAGCCACACTAGCCGATCTTACCACCAGTACTCCAGTAGGCACCGAAAAGACTATAGACCATAACGAAATGCAAGATATGTCTCCAGAGACTTGTTATAACTCCCCTATCACTACTGCCGCTAATGCTCCTGCTGCTACGCTTCTGGATTATCGTGGTAAAGTCACCACCGGAGAGAGTCCAGAACAACCAGAACAGTACACCGTATCCAAACTAGCTGATGGTCTCTGCTGGATGACTACGAACCTCAACCTTGGTAGAGCATCTGGTGGTCCTAATGGTAATGGCACAGTTACTCTAACCTCTGATGATACTGACCTAGCTATAAACACTACCTTTACTCTCCCCGCCAGCACTTCCTCATTTTTGACTTCTAATAATGCCACTTCTTATACTACGCCATTATTATATATAGATTCTACTTACGGCATTTATTACACCTGGGCTTCAGCTCTAGCTAGCACCACTAACTATTCCTCCAGTGGCACTAATGTCACATCCTCTATTTGCCCAAAGAATTGGGATCTCCCCACCAGGAACCAATATGATAATTTGAAAACTAAAGCTAGCCTTACTACTTCAAATGCTTATAGCGCACCATTCAATTTCTATAAAGCTGGTTATAAAGCTGGCACCAGTAATCCTGCCAGTACCACAGCGGTCTATCTTTGGACCTCAACCTCTGGCGGTACGCCAGCCTACTATAGCTCCGCCACTGCTAACGCTACCACCACGAACCATAATAAGAGGATGGGGTACAATATTCGCTGTGTAGCCTCCCAAGGTACCGCCACCATCAACTATGATGGTAACGGAACCACCGATTACCCAGTCACTGGTAGTGTCGCAACGCAGACCAACGTAGAGATAAATACCACCAATACTCAACCCGGCACCGGCTTCACCAGGACCGGTTGGACCTTTAATGGCTGGAATACTGAAGCGAATGGTACTGGTACCAGTATAGCCGCTAGTACTTCCATCTCTACTTTAAACATCAAACCAGGTGACACGATCACTCTTTATGCTCAATGGCTTCTACAATACACTATTACCTATACTAATAACTGTCTGTCTTGGGCTAGTAGTGATACAAATTGTACTACCACTACTAGCGCCACCACATCCGAGCAAAAAATTAACTTGGTTAATAACCCCAGTACCGGTACTGAAACTGGCACCCTTGGCGCTTATAACGAATTCAGTCTCACAGGTTGGAGGATTAAAGAATGGACTACTAATGCCGATGGTACGGGTACTGCCTATCCAGTATCAAGCACCTACACGGTGCCTAGTGGCTCAAGCGCAGGTGATGGTATCACTCTATATGCCCACTGGGTCCCCATCTACACCGTCCAATACGATGGTAATGGTTCTGATAATGATAGTACGGGTATGGGCTCTACTAATGCTACTACCGGTATCAAGACAGTAGCTCATACCAATGTAGCCGAAGGTGACACCTTTGATCTCTTCGCTAGTAACTTTAAAAAAGCAGGTTATGGGTTTGTAGGCTGGAGCACAGACCAAAACGCCTGGAGTAAACTGACGGATAGCGACACCACGAATGATGCGAAAATCTGGGGTCCCAATGAAATCATCACCGCCCCAGCCCATAACGGCACTCCCATCACTACCCTCTATGCCGTCTGGGCACCAGCCGAAACTAGTGGCGGCAATCCCGTCTACCTTCAGAACTGGACCGGCTGCTCCGCTATGACCGCCACTACTTACGATAGCACTACTGGCACCCTCACCGTAGCCAAGAATAGCATCACTGCTCTTACCGATGAGCGTGATGGTGAGGTCTATACTATCGCGAAACTTGCCGACGAGAACTGTTGGATGGTAGAGAATTTGAGGCTAGCCGACACCCACCAAGAATCCGGTAGCACTGTAGCCACCACCCTCACTACTACAAATACTAATATCTTAGCTTCCAACAACACCCTCCCTATCACCAACATCTACAATGCCGATCCGGCTCTTGCCACTACGTCTAACTCCCTTTCGCCCACTTCTTCCTCATCTTATAATGCTTCCAGTGCTCCATATGGCTGGTGTATTAACCCGAGTGCTGCTTGCTACGACCAATCCCGCCTCAACACCACCAATACTGTAGCTAATATCACTCCCAGCCAATCCCAAAACATCACTTCAGCTAATGCCCATACCGACTTCAGTAATACTATCTATGCCTACGGCAACTACTACAACTGGTACTCTGCTACCGCAGGATATGGTACTTATTCTAGAAGTACATCTACCCCCACCGATGGTGACCTCTGCCCAGCTGGTTGGCACCTGCCATATGGTAGTACTACCAGCACAGGCAATACCAGTGGCGGCTTCTATTATCTAGCCAATAGAATGACCGCTACGGCAAACAACGCAGTTAACTCCAACAAATTCCGCACTTTCCCAAATAACTTTATTTACGCCGGCAGCTGGTACGGCGGCTCGGTGAGCAGTCGTGGCTACCACGGGATCTACTGGTCTGCCTCTGCGTACGGTAGCAACTACGCCTATAATTTGGGTCTGACCAGTACCAACATCTACCCAGGCAATAATAACTTCAGCAATAAGCTCTACGGGTACTCAGTACGCTGTGTTGCGTCGTCTACTTATGCTGTTTCGTTTGATGCTAATGGTGGTACTGGTACTATGAGTAATCAATCTGTTCCAGTTGGTACAGCCACTAATCTTACGGCGAATTCTTTTACTTATACTGGTTATGAGTTTGCTGGGTGGAATACGGCTGCGGATGGTTCTGGTACTAGCTATAGTAATACACAGAGTGTGACCGATATTGCTCTTCCTGGGCGTATCATTACTCTCTATGCTCAATGGGATGCAGTTTGCCCTGCAGATAAGATTTGTTACAGAGCAAATGGTAGCGATGTTGAAGGAACTATGGGCCAACAAGATGTAGTCTCAACGGATACTTCTATTGGACTTTTGGCGTCTAACTATAGCCGCGCGGGCTATGGCTTTGCGGGATGGAATACTGCTGCGGATGGTACTGGTACAAATTATGGTCCGCAAGAAACTATTGAATTCACCGCTGGGCAATATTCTACTACTGGACTTAAACTCTATGCTAAATGGGTGGCTTCGGCTGGTGACCTTCAAAACTGGTCTGGCTGTTTATCGCTCGCTTCTGGTGCGGTCACTGCCCTTACTGACCAACGCGACAATGAGACCTACGCCGTGGCTAAACTTGCCGATGGTAACTGCTGGATGATAGAAAATATGCGCCTAGAAAACACTGGGACCGATAATACTAATGGTTCGCTTGCGCAAGGCTACAATGCTAGCTTTGCAGGTCTTGCTGACCCAGAAACACCATCACGTTTCAATGATGTGACTACCGCCAATACTCTGTATAGTACAGATGGCTCTACGGACAAGACAATCTCCGGTGCTTACCAAAGTAGTAGGTTTCCACGTTATAACAATATAAATACGCCCACCACTGCTGCTGACAGACCCACCAATCCAACCGCCAACTCAGACTACAATAGTACTTCGTTTGCTGGTATGTATAGTTATGGTAACTATTACACTTGGGCAGCAGCGATTGCGGATACTACCGACTATACTACTGATAACCAATCCGTTACATCCACATCCATCTGCCCATCTGGCTGGCATCTGCCAAAGGGCGGTAATAATCAAAACACGGCTAACAATGAATTTCTAGCGTTTACGGAAGCTCTAATTGGCACAAAACCAGCTAACTATGATTCGCAAACACATCCATCTTACAAGACTGCTGTTGGTAATCCGGAAGGAACTGATGTTTCTAATGCTCTGAGGGCTTATCCTAACAATTTCGTTTATTCTGGCTACATGCACGACGGCTCGGTGTACTATCGCGGCTCCCGCAGCTACTACTGGTCGTCTACAGCATACACTGGCACCAACGTCTACAACCTGTACTTCAGCAGAACCACTGTCTACCCAGGCACGTATGACATCTACAAGTATAGAGGACAGACTATTAGGTGCGTCGCCTCTGGCGCGTAGTAAATTGTGCATGATATAATGAAGGTAAACAGCTGAATTCTATTTCAAATCACAAGACTTTTTGTTAACCACTAGGGCATGATTTTGTGACATTTTTTCCCGTGGACTCATCCAATTTAGGCATTTTCTAGGTCTATTATTTATCTCGGTTACGGCTTTGTCAAGCATCGC
>JAFWDS010000014.1 GCA_017516075.1 Candidatus Saccharimonadota bacterium | reverse complement strand
CTTGATCGCAAAGTTCTCGCCGAACTCGCCGTCAACGATCCAAAAGCCTTCACTGCTATCTGCGAAAGCGTCAAATAGTTAATAAAAAATCAAAAATACCCCGCAAGGGGTATTTTTGTACCCCTGATAATAAGATATAATCAAAGAGATATGTTAGAGGTCAAAAATCTTTCCTACTCTGTTGGCTCCCCTAAAAACCGCCAAGAAATTTTGCATGACCTTAGTTTTTCTATTAAATCTGGTGAATTCATTATCATCACTGGACCAAACGGCAGCGGCAAATCCACCCTCGCCCAACTGATTATCGGCACCAAAAAACCAACCGACGGCACAATTACCTTTCAGGACACCGACATTACCGACAAGACCATCACTGACCGTGCTCGTCTCGGCATTTCCCACGCTTTTCAGCAACCACCACGCTTTAAGGGGTTAACAGTCCAAGATCTCCTCCAAATTTCCGTTACTGGCCAAGAAACCTTCGTCAAAGCCCCCAAAATAGACTATCAGAAGCTACTCAAAGCCGTTGGTCTAGATAATAGCTACCTAGAGCGCGAGATTAATTCTACTCTCTCTGGTGGCGAATTAAAGCGTATTGAAATCGCATCCGCTATCGCGCGTCAGGCTAAACTTACTATTTTTGACGAACCTGAAGCCGGTATTGATATCTGGAGCTTTAACCAGCTTATAAAACTATTCCGACAAATCCGACAACACGACGCAAACCGTTCCCTGATTATTATTTCGCACCAAAAACGCCTCATCGAACAAGCCGATCGTATCATTCTCTTGAAAAATGGTAAAATTGCCAATTGTGGCCCAGTTTCTAAGGTTCTACCCGAACTCCAGGAGGCTCAATCATGAAAACTCTCGAACAAATCGAACAAGAGCTCCTTCGCACCGTTGCCAATCTTAGCGAAGTCCCTACCGGAGCTTATAACTTTCGCGTCAACGGCGAATCAATTGGCCGCCAAAGCTCAGACAACATCAATATTATCCCCCAAAAATCAAGAAGCGGCATCGAAATATACGTATCACCAAATACTCAAGATGAAGTCTTTCATATCCCAGTAATAATCAGTCAAAGTGGCCTCGCCGAGGTCGTCTATAACGACTTCTACATCGGTGATGGCGCGGATGTTACTATCGTAGCTGGCTGCGGCATCTATAATTGCGGCACCAAAGACTCCATTCATGACGGCGTCCACACCTTCCATGTCGGCAAAAACGCCAAAGTACGTTACATCGAAAAGCATTACGGCGCTGGCCCCGGAGCGGGTAAAATTTTAAACCCAACCTCTAAGTTCTACCTCGAAAAAGACAGCTACGTCGAAGTAATTATGGAGCAACTCCGCGGCGTTGACTCCACCAATCGTCTCACAACCGCCGAAGTCGCCGAAAATGCCAAAATATCTATTCAAGAGCGCATTCTTACCCAAGGCAAACAGATCGCCAACAGCGAAATCGTCGCCACGCTTAGCGGCAAAAACAGTACCGCTGACATCATTTCTCGCGCCGTTGCCACCGATGAATCAACCCAAAAGTTCACTTCCCACATTATCGGTGCCGCCCCTTGCCGTGGTCACTCCGAATGCGACGCCATCCTACAAGACAAGGCAAAAGTCTACGCCATCCCAAGCCTTGATGCTCAAAATATTGACGCTCAGCTCATCCACGAAGCCGCCATCGGCAAAATCGCCAGCGAACAGCTCAATAAACTCATGACGCTCGGCTTAACGCGCAACCAAGCCGAATCCCAAATCATCAACGGCTTCCTCAAATAATCATATATATAAAAAACAAGCTACTTTTAATATTCAAAACGTAACGCAGGCTGCTGCCGAGTTGAGAGCAGTTTTTCACTCATGAAGATGAGCTGAAAACTGCTCCAGTTTTGAATATTAAATGTAACTTGTAAGCTCGCCCATAAGCCGGGTTCTGTGACATCTAGCATGAATAGCTAAACCTGTAGCCATCTATCTAGCCTCACGATTGCTCATGAGATCTAGCGGTGAGCGGCCATCCGCGGATCACGGTATCTAGGCCTCCTTGCAGCCGATAGAGTTTACCTCACGTCCATGTCACCATCAACGCCTGTAGGCTCTTACCCCACTCTTTTCACCCTTACCAGAGTCGAAACCCTGGCGGTATTGTTTCTGTGGCACTATTCCTACCCTTACGGGCGGTTGCCGTTAGCAACTATCGTATCCTGTGCTGCCCGGACTTTCCTCTCGCTTAAAAAGCCAGCGACTACTTTGACGAGCTTGACAACATCATACCACAAAAAAGCGGATTTAGCAATCCGCCTATGCTAAGTGCTAATTTACCTCTAATAATACTCTTCTTTTCGCGTATTCATATCAATGACTTTATTCACTTCCGCATCAGCTTCTTCGTTCTGACTGCGCGGTACGTGCGTAAAGCTAAATGAATCTAGTTTCTCCAACAACTTCAAAACATCGTTATGAACTTGCATCAAATCTTTATTTTTAACCTGGAAAATGCCGTTCATTTGATTTACCATCATCAAGCAATCACTCTTAAAGTTCACCTTTTTATAGCCCAGTTCAAGCGCCTGCTCGATACCCTCTTTCAGACCGTAGTATTCCGCTAAACGACTGTTCGACATGCCCAAGAATTCACCGCCCCG
>JAFWDS010000013.1 GCA_017516075.1 Candidatus Saccharimonadota bacterium | reverse complement strand
TCTTCTACGGTTTTTTCTCCACTATCTACTACAGCTAGTGTACTTAAGACTCCATCCCAAACTGCTAGCCAGACCGATATAGATGATACCTTTTCTATATATTATGGCACCAAAGTAGCAGATTCCGTCACTCCTGGCTCATATCAAATGGCTAGTAATGGAGCGATTGTCTATTATCTCACTATGGACGCAACTTGTACTGAATATATAGTTTCTTTTAATGCCAATGGTG
This sequence comes from Candidatus Saccharimonadota bacterium, assembly GCA_017516075.1. Lineage (GTDB taxonomy): Bacteria > Patescibacteriota > Saccharimonadia > Saccharimonadales > Saccharimonadaceae > Nanosyncoccus. Next base: position 58,658 of record JAFWDS010000013.1, on the reverse strand, counting down.
GTACTGGCGCAGTAGCTAACCAAGGTATCCAGGAGGGTATAGCTACTAAACTCACTTCAGCAGATACTCTTACCGCGCCTACTGGAGCTAGCTATACAGATGCAGACAATAATACTATTACAGGAGACCCAGACAAACTCTGGGTTTTTTGGGGTTGGAATACCGCGGCAGATGGTACTGGAGACTGGTATAAAGACAAAGAATCAGTAGAAGACTTAACTGCGGCAGGAAGCACCATCACACTATATGCTCAATGGAAACAAGCCACCCTAGCAGATCTTACTACCAGTACTCCAGTAGGCACCGAAAAGACTATAGACCATAACGAAATGCAAGATATGTCTCCGGCTGCTTGTTATAATTCACCCATCACCACCGCAGCTAATGCTCCTGCTGCTACGCTTCTGGATTATCGTGGTAAAGTCACCACCGGAGAGAGTCCAGAACAACCAGAACAATACACCGTATCCAAACTAGCTGATGGTCTCTGCTGGATGACTACCAACTTAAATCTTGGCCGCACCGGCACATATGGTCCTAATGGCGATGGTACGGTTACCCTCACCATTGACGATACCGACCTGGCTGAGAACACTACTTTCACCCTCCCCGCCAGCACTTCCTCATTTTTGACTACTAATAATGCCACTTCTTATACTACGCCATTATTATATATAGATTCTACTTACGGCATTTATTACACCTGGGCTTCAGCTTTAGCTAGCACCACTAACTATTCCTCCAGTGGCACCAATGTCACATCCTCTATTTGCCCAAAGAATTGGGATCTCCCCACCAGGAACCAATATGATAATTTGAAAACTAAAGCTAGCCTTACCACTTCAAATGCCTATAGCGCTCCATTCAATTTTTATAAAGCTGGTTATAAAGCTGGCACCAGTAATCCTGCCAGTACCACAGCGGTCTATCTTTGGACCTCAACCTCTGGCGGTACGCCAGCCTACTATAGCTCCGCCACTGCTAACGCTACCACCACGAACTATAATAAGAGGATGGGGTACAATATTCGCTGCGTCGCTTCTAACGGCACCGCTACCATCAACTATGACGGCAACGGCACCACCGAATACCCAGTCACCGGCTCCGTCGCTTCTCAAACCAATGTAGAAATAAACAGCACCAATGCACAGCAAGGCGCTGGTTTTACTAGGACTGGCTGGGCCTTCAACGGTTGGAATACTGCCGCCGATGGCACCGGTACTGCTATTGCTGCAAATACCGCTATAACTAATCTCAATCCTGCTCCCGGCTCCACTATCACTCTCTACGCCCAGTGGGTCCCCCAATACACCATCACTTACGTGAATAACTGTCAGACTTACGCCAGTGCTAACGCCAGTTGTACAACAACTGTCTCCGACGGTACTAGCGAGCAGATGATTAACCTCACCAATAACCCCAGCACTGGTACCGAAACTGGCACTCTCGCCGCTTATAATAAATGGACTCTTACCGGCTGGAAGATTAAAGGTTGGTCCACCGTAGCCGATAACTCAGACAATACTAATACTGAATATGGCGTAGGTAAGACCTACACGGTGCCTAGTGGCTCCGGTGCAGGAAGTAGCATTACCCTCTACGCCCACTGGGTCCCAGTCTACTCTATCCAATATGATGGTAATGGGTCTAGTAACGATGGTACTGGTATGGGCACAATAGACCAAAGTACTGGTGTAAAAAGCGTTAAACAAACTAATGTAGGCGAAGGTGACCCAGTAATCCTCCTTGCCTCTAACTTCAAGAAATCGGGTAACGGTTTCGCTGGTTGGTCTACCGATTCGGATGCTTGGGCTCACTTCACGGATAACGATAATACTAATGACCCAGTCATCTACGGACCGATGGAAACTATAGATGCTCCAGCTTACCCCACTAATGGTACTAATATCATTACTATGTATGCTGTCTGGGTGCCAGCCGAAAAGACTAATCCATCCGATCCATCTAGTACTCCAATTTATCTCCAAGATTTCACTTCTACTGATTGTAATGCCTTAACTAAAGCAGAGTTCAATTCTTCTACTGGTGTTATTACTCCAGGTAGTGTAATCGCTCTTACTGACAAACGTGATAATGAAGTATATACGATAGCAAAACTAGCCGACAATAACTGCTGGATGATAGAAAACCTCCGCCTAGAGCACGAAGGTACAGTGGGGAATAATACCAATGATCCAACCGTCACCAATGAATCTCTCTCCCAAGGTTATGGTGGTACTCCAGGAACCTATGGAAGCTTCGTTGGTCTCGCTGCCTCAGAATCTGCCAACTTTAGTACCTCTACTACCTCCCTTACCTTCGCTAATGGTGGTATCTACAAATCTTCTGCTAATCCGCCAGTAGATACTTACAATTCATCTACCAGTACGCTAGAAGATATTGGCACTTCTAACTACCCAGGCTATCGTTTTCCACGTTACAATAACAGCAATAACTCTAGTGCTCTACAAAGCCCAACCTATACAGAAAACTATGCCAACGCCACTAGCCCATCCACCAGTGGTACTTATAAAACCTCTACAATCTCATCCTATGGCAATTACTACACCTGGGCTGCTGCGATGGCTAATACCACCTACTACTCGTCCGCCGTTGGTGCATCCGGCTCTGAATCTGCAGGTACTTCTATCTGTCCCACCAACTGGACTTTGCCAACCAGTGGCACCACGACTAAAGATTTCGGCACCCTTTCTAGAAGCTATGATGGAAGTGGAGAAAACCAATCAGGCACCGGTACCGGTGACATCATGAGCAATCGCTTTAGAGCCTTCCCCAACAACTTCCTTTACTCCGGCAGCTTCAATGGCTCGTCCGCGGGTCATGGCGCCGGCTATTATTGGAGTAGGTCGGCGGACGGCGGCGACTCCTCTTACTACCTGATCCTGAGCTCTACGACCTTGTACCCGTCCTACAGCCACTATAAGATCTACGGATTTAGTGTCCGTTGCTTGATAGGTAGCTAGTTCGTTTAGCGTTCTACCTACCCCGCAGAGGAATAGCCAGGGTTATTTCTGCTGCATCCCCGCGGTCGCCCCAGCGACCCTTAAGAGGAGTGACGCCTAGATAGTCTCTATTCCGAATTTTTCGCACTTATATTTTTTTCGGAATAGAATTACTCAAAATAAACCCCTTGATAAAACCAGAAATCAGGTGTATACTAGTAATAAATTAAGCGAGGTATATTATGCCAGAAGTAAAACCAACAGAGGTGGAAAGCAAAGCAAGTATCAAAGTAGTAGGCGTAGGTGGTGCCGGTGGTTCTGCAGTGGAGCGCATGAAAGAAGTCGGTCTTTCTGGCGTAGAATTTGTAGCAATCAATACCGATGCCCAGGCCCTTCATCACTCCCCTGCAGATGTGAAAGTTCACATCGGTAGGGGTCTCGGTGCCGGCGGCGACCCAGAGAAAGGTCGCGAAGCCGCCGAAGAGGGCAGGGAAGCCATCGACAAGGCCCTAGATGGCGCCGATATGGTGTTCATTACCCTAGGCGCTGGTGGCGGTACCGGTTCTGGTGCTGGTCCCATTGTCGCCGAGGAAGCCCGCAAAAAAGATATCCTCACTGTAGGTGTAGCCACTAAGCCATTTACCTTTGAAGGCGCTCGTCGTCGTGCTAATGCCGATGTAGCTATAGATAAGCTCGCTCGCCAGGTAGATGCCCTCATCACCATCCCAAATGACCGCCTCCTCCAGACTATCGATCCTCGCACCCCACTTCTCGAGACTTTCAAAATTGCCGACGATGTCCTTCGCCAAGGCGTCCAGGGTATTTCCGAGCTCATCACTGAGCATTCATTAATCAATCTCGACTTTGCCGATGTTAAAGCCATTATGAAAAACGCCGGCTCTGCTCTTATGGGTATTGGCCGCGCCAGCGGCGAAAACCGCGCCGTCATTGCCGCCCAGCAAGCCGTTGAGTCTCCGCTCATCGAGGTCAAAATCGAAGGTGCCCGCGGCGTCCTCTTCAGTGTCGCCGGTGGCTACGATATGTCCATGAGCGAAATCCAAGAAGCCGCCGAGGTCATCACCGGTGCTGTTTCTCCAGACGCTAACATCATCTTTGGTGCATCAATTCGCCCAGAGCTAGAGGACGAAATTGTCGTCACCGTAGTTGCTACCGGTTTTGATTCCGAATATTACAACGAGCCAGAGCCAGTCGCCACCCCAGAGACCAATTTTGAGAATGAAAAACCCACTGCCGAAGCCAAAGATTTTGCCATCGAAAGCAAGTCAAACATGTGGGAAAACATCAAGCACGAACCAGAACCAGAGCCAGTCGCCGATGACGATGAAATGGACATCCCGCCCTCACTCCGCGAACGTCTACGCGGCAAGAAAAAGAAATAATCATCAAAGGAGCCGCGGATGGAACGAAATATTAGAATCGGAGACAGCAAAGTTCTAGAAAGCCGCGAGACTGTTGACGGCAACATGATACGACGTCGTCGCGAGTCCAAAGACGGTCATCGTTTTACTACCTACGAGCGCATCGAAATGCCTCCTCTCACCGTCACTAAGCGCAGTGGCAACAAAGAGATTTTTGATCGCGACAAACTCCTTCTCGCCGTCCGCCGCAGCGTTGGTAAATTTTTCAATTCCGAACTAGAAGTCGAAAGTGTTGTAAGCAAAGCTTGCGACATCCTCTATAATTACAACACCGACGAAATCACCTCTAAACAAATCGGCGAAGCCGTCCTTGATGTCTTAGCCGAAGTCAACGAAGTCGCCTACGTCCGTTTCGCCTCCGTTTTCCGCGAATTCAAGACCTTGGAGGATTTTGAAGATATATTACGTGAACAAAGAGATAAACATGGAAGGTAGTAAAGTGTTACACCGGTGGGTGACGGGCTTGGGAGGCGAGGTCCCCCAAAATTGCCGTCAATTTTGGGGGAGGAGAACGACCGGCAGGACCCACCGGGAAGGAGTTAAACTATGCGTGTAGTATGTATTTTTAGAGACAACCAAGACTATTCACGCTCGGTCACCGAGTGGCTTGAAAACGTCCGTCGTCAGACCGGCAGGGAAGTAGAGACCATGGATCCAGACACCAACACTAATTTCTGCGAAGCCTACGATGTGGTCGAATACCCCACCGTTCTTGCCCTAGACAACACCGGCTCGGTTCGCGCCGCCTGGCGTGGTCGCGAACTCCCACTTATCAACGAAGTGCTTTTTTATATGGTATAATAAGCATATGAAGTTTTTGGAAGATGTGCTTAAAAATGTTTGGGTTCAACGCGCCTTTTGGTCGCTAATCGTTATTCTATTCGCCTTACTCATCTACACCATTGCCGCCAGATTCCTCAACAGCAAAGAAAAGAAAAACACCAAAATCCTAAGCAATAAAAAGAACAAGACTTTCATCCGCATGCTCAAGAGTATCATCGGCTATGTCATTGCTATCTTCACTATCCTAGTGATTCTGCAAATCTATGGTGTCAATGTCACTTCTATGCTCGCTGGTGTCGGTATCGCATCCATCGTGATTGGCTTTGCTCTGCAAGACGCCATGAAAGACATTTTTCGCGGTTTTGAAATCATCTCCGACGGTTATTATAGTATCGGTGATGTGATTAAATACGGCGACAACATGGGCCAAGTCCAGTCTATCAGCCTTCGCACCACCAAACTTCAGGATATGAACACCATGAACATCGTTTCCATCGCCAACCGCAACATCGACCAAGTCGAAGTCGTTTCCGGCTATTTATATATTCCTATTCCTATGCCTTACGACCTCAAGGTCGAAAAAGCCGAAACTATCATGCATGAAATCATCAAACGCCTCGTACATCACGATGGCATTACTAGCGCCAAATACCAGGGAATCACCGCTTTTACTGATTCTTCACTCAATTATCAAATCGTCGTCACTTGTGATCCTATGAACCAGCTCCAAATCCGCCGCGACTGCCTCCGTGTCATCGTCACTACTCTAGAAGAACACAAGATTCACATTCCATACGCTCAGCTCGACGTTCACAATAAAAAGTAGCCCCCGCAGGAGCTACATAGAAGGCAGAGTTATTTTTTTAAGTTCACCTTATGATACGCCGCCATCATTATCAATGTCCGTTTAAGCACGATGCGTATTGTATGCAACATATCTGACAATTCCGGATAAATATACTTTGCTTCTTTCAGAATTGGCATCAAGAGTGCGTGGGTCTCACGAATATCTTTCCTGATTGCAATTTCCTCATTCAAAGTATCCACCATATCATTTAAATTAGCATAGCTATCAAACGCCTTACAGATGACTGCTTCTTTCGAATTAAGCAATTCTCGATAACAGAGCCGCTTCGTCTCAATTGTGTCTTTACATCGAGACGGGCAAATCATCATCAGATTAATAGCGCGCTTCACGATGTCATTCACCGGCAAAGCAGATACCGGAATATTCCAATTTGTGCACACATCGTGCAGCAACATAGTTGCGATGATTTCATCTGTCACACCCTTGCACGCGATAGCGTCGCACGCCATTGATAGTGGATGGATGATACTCGAAGTGCCACCCGCATAGTCTTGCCCCGCATAGATTCTTCTTACAAAAACCAATGCCGCTCGTGATTGTTCGAAACCAGACCCATCTAATCTTCCTCTCAGATAGGCAAACATCGCTTGTTCGTCGGGAATATAAACTCTTGCCATTTTTTACCACCTTTCTTAAAGAACACCACCCCTTAGAATCATACTATATATTATACCACATTTTCACAATCTTTGCAATATTTTAAGTACATCAATCAATCTAAAATATGTTATAATATACTCTATGAAATATAGAGCTGGAGAACGCCGTAAGGCGATTGAATACGAAAAAGCCATCGCTGATTGGTGGAAGAAAAATCATGTTTTTGAAAAATCAGTCGAACAGAGGCCGATTGACAAATCCTACGTTTTTTACGATGGCCCTCCATTTATTACTGGTAATCCTCATCACGGCACGCTTCTTAGCTCTATCGTCAAAGACGCCGTTCCACGTTTTTGGACTATGAACGGCTACCGCGTCGAGAGGCGCTGGGGTTGGGACTGCCACGGCCTCCCAGCCGAGAATTTTGTCGAAAAGCAGCTCGGCATCACCGATCGCCGCGAGATTGGCACTAAATGGAGCCTCGAAGACTACATCAAAAAAGCTCGCGAATCCATGGTTGCAAATTCTGAAACCTGGCGAGCCACCATCGACCGCGTCGGTCGCTGGGTAGATTTTGACAATTGCTACCGCACCATGAATAAGGATTTCATGGAGTCGGTCTGGTGGGCTTTCAAACAGCTCTACGACGCTGGCAAAATCTACGAAGGCCGCAAAGTCCTGATGTATGACACCAAATTCGCCACTCCGGTTTCCAAAGCCGAAGTCACCATGGATAACGACGCCTACCAGAACGTCACCGATCCATCAGCGTATGTCAAGTTTAAGCTATTAGATTCAGAAAATAGTCTTTCGAGGGGCATCCGCGACGACGAGAGCAGGCGAAGCGAGGAGTCCCGTAACGACGGGCGCGACGAAGCGCCCCGAGAAAGATCTATTTCTGAATCTACCTATCTCCTTGCTTGGACTACTACCCCATGGACCCTGCCGGCCAATTTGGCTCTCGCTGTGAACCCAGACTTAGACTATGGTGTTTTCGACATCGATAGCGAGAAATACATCGTCTCCCTGGAACGTGCCAAAGTATTATTCGAGGGCAAAAAGCCCGAAAAAGCCTTCAAGGGCACCGCTCTAGTTGGTAAAAAATACGAACCTATCATCAAAGTCGCTGACGGATTATTTGATTTAGGCCTCCGTGGCGACAAGGGAACAGTCCTTCGCAAAGACACTTACACGGTCCTTCCTGGCGATTTCGTTTCCGCCGAAGACGGCACCGGCATCGTGCACATCGCCCCAGCTTACGGCGAAGACGATTATGCCCTAGCACAGCAATACGAACTAGATTTCGTTGATTGTCTCGACGAAAACGGCTACTATCTACCAGAAATGGCCGAAGAGCTCCACGCTCTTGGCGTTCGCGACACCGACGAAAACGGCATTCAGGTCTGGGCTGGCAACAAATACATCGCTAAATGTCTAGAAGAAAAGGGAATTATCTACAAAATTGACTATATTCAGCACGAATACCCCTTCAATCCACGTAGCAAAGAACGTATTATCTATCGTGCTTTCCCTAGCTGGTTCTTTGACATCGAAGGTCAAAAACCCCTCATGCTCGCCGAAAACGAACACATCAATTGGTTCCCAAGTTATTTGAAACACGGCCGTTTCGCCAAAAACATCGAAGCCGCACCAGATTGGAATCTTTCGCGCGATCGTTTCTGGGCCACCGCTATGCCGGTCTGGAAGGGCGACAAAGGCTCCGTCAAAGTCGTCGGCTCCTACGCCGAACTCAAGGAACTATCTGGTAAAGAACTCGATGACTACCATCGCCCTTGGGTTGACGAAATCACCTTCGACATCGACGGCGAGCATTTCACTCGCATCGAAAAGGTCCTCGACTGCTGGTTTGAATCCGGCTCCATGCCTTTCGCTCAGCTTCATTACCCCTTTGAAAACAAAGCAAAGTTCGAGAAAAACTACCCAGCCGATTTCATTGTCGAATACGTCGGCCAGGTCCGTGCTTGGTTTTACTATGTTCACGCCGTGAATACTACCCTAGCTTCTATTGGTGCCTTTGGTGAGAAAGCCAAAAAAGGCCACAAAAACGCCTACAAAAACGTCATCACTACCGGCACTCTAGCCGGAAATGACGGTCGCAAAATGAGTAAATCCCTCGGCAATTACACCGACCCCAACGAGCTCATGGACCAGTATTCTGCTGACGCTCTCCGCTTCCTTTTACTTAGCTCCCCAGTCCTCTCTGGCGAAGATTTCGCCCTCCTAGACAAAGATGTTTCCGACGTCCACCGCAAGCTCAGCATGCTCTGGAACGTTTACGATTTCTTTACCACCTACGCCGAGGTCGAAGGCCTTGGCACCGAAGATTTCAATGAGGCCGTCCGCATCCGCTCTCCTCTAGACAAATGGATCATCCACCGTTTCTACCAGCTTCGCGACGAAATCACCGAAGGCATGGAAGAATATAACATTCCTAAAGCCCTCAGTGGCGTGTTGCCGTTTATCGACGACCTTTCCAATTGGTACGTCCGCCGTTCACGCCGCCGCTTCAGCAAAAACGATGACAGGGAAGACAAAATTGTCGCCTTCTACGTCCTACGTGACGCTCTCATCCAAACTGCCGCCCTCCTCGCTCCCTTCACCCCATTCTTATCCGAGGAACTCTATCAAAAACTCACCGACTCCGGCGAATCCGTCCACCTGCAGTATTGGCCTGGCACTATCGAAAAAGATCGCGAAAACGTCCTAGAAAACATGGCTCGCACCCGCCAGATTATTACCGATGCCTTGGCACTCCGCATGCAAAAGTCTGACACCGAGGACCAGATCAAAATCCGCCAGCCTCTCTCGAGCCTCACTTACGATGGCGACAAACTAGACGATTTCTACGAGCAAATCATTGCCGACGAAGTCAACGTCAAAGAAGTTAAAAACGGCGATAAACTCTTTCTAGATAAAACTCTTACAGACGAATTAAAGGAGGAAGGACGGGCTCGCGAAATCATCCGCGCCGTCCAGTCCGCCAGAAAACATGCTGGTCTCCGTCAAGACGACCAAATTAAGCTATCTATATCTTGCGATATTCCAAAAGGCTACGAATCTCTCATCAAAACCGAAGTCGGCGCCACCAACATCACCAGCTCCGCCAACTATTCTCACGATGAAATCGCCAAAATCTCCGGCGAAAACATCACCATATCCCTGGAGAAAATCTAATAGTATAAATTACAAAACATTAAATAGATTTGGCCCGTTGTTTTTTATTACAAAAATCCAGCGCGCGAGCGTCCAGCCTGAGTATTAAATAGAAACCGGTTGGTTAAATACGGCAGTTCCACTAAGTATTATAGGAACCAAGATATTAGGCAATAAGACGCGAGTGCCTGACGATTTTTGTAATAAAAACAACTGCCCAAGTCCAGTTTTGTAATTTATACTATTGGATTTTACCTCTGTATATTTGACAATTTCACCATTTTTTAGCATAAACACTATTGACAAAATCGCCAATGTGTGCTATACTCAAAACAAGTTAGAAAATAAAACAAACATTCTAACAAATAACAAAAACAAAAACCAACAAAAACAAAAAAGGATAACAAAATGGAAAAACTAGCACTACCAAAAAAAGTAATCAACTCTGACTGGAAAGACGATATTGACTATCAGCCATACGAAAAAGAGATGGAATATATCGCACCAAGTAAAGTTTCTAAGGAAAGCATCAACAAGATCAAAGCCAGGAAACTAAACCAAGAACGTGGTCACAAATTTCTTCTCTTTGCCAAAAGTGAAAAATTACTTGCCTAAACCTAGTTATTCATCTGATTATCGAAAGGAGCACATTACAATATGAGTATCTTAATATCAACTTTAAACGAAAGGATTACCGATGTAAGAAACAGCCTACTACCCCTTAATCACTTCGATTTCGTTTACGAACTAGCCGTTTTCTTCGTGAATATGCTATAAACTCGCTTCCATCAAAAACCCGAACACCATGTTCGGTTTTTTGATTTCAGAAAAATGTCATAATTACAAAATAATGTTGACCTTAAGTTTCGCTTATGCTAAACTAAAAAGCAGAAAGGTCAACTTAATATTAAGCAAAAATCTGTTATGGATAATTATTTAATGGATCGACAAACTCTAGGGCAGTTTATCGATGAACTCATCAAAAAGAAAGCTTTGCCAGTAGATGATACCGCAGAGCTTGAAGCATTAAGAGAAAAGGAAATGAAGGCGCTCGACGACAAAGTCATCGATGCGATTTTTGGACGCCTCAGCGACGAACAAGACGCCGAGCTCAACCAGCTCTTAGATAAAGGCGAAGAATCCCCAGAAGCCTTCGAAGAGTTTTTCCAGAATGCCGGCATTGACGTAGAAGAAATCATCAGCCAAACCATGCAGGATTTTGCTGCGGATTTTTTAGGAGGTGAAAATGAGTGAAAACGGAGCTAACAATCTTAAATACTCTACCAACCGCGCCGAAACCGGCGAAATGGGCGTCGCCGAAAGACATAAGCTCAAAGACCGTGGCGAAAAAGCTTACGACATAGCCAAAGAACAAGAATTGAAAATACAAAGAGAAAAAGTAGGCAAAACCATTGCAGAAGTTGCCAAAAAGTTAGGTATAGAAAACTTTGACCAAAACAGCAAAAAACAAGTCGGGGAAGTTCTCTCGGCATTTTGTAAACGGGCCTGTGGAATTGAAGATTTTGACATCAACAACAAAGAGCATCGCAAATATGCCATGGAAATTCTTGACACCATGAGTCAAGGTCGCAATCTAGAAGCTCAACAAAACCAAAAAGAAAAAAGTAAAGTTGACCCAAACAAGCTCAAAAAGAGTAAAGGCCTAAGAAGCCTCTTCGTTAAGGTTGGAGCCCTAGCCTTAGCCACAGGGCTCGCGGCTGGTTTATTTGTCGCTCACAACAACAATAAAAAAGGTGGCGGCAACGTCCCAGCGTCTGCACTCGAAGAGCTACAGGAAGACACCGAACGCGACGCCAATATGTTGGAATTTGAAGAAACCGAAATGGGCATCAAAGATGGCTACGGCGAAAAGGGCATGTGGCTGTCCGAAACCAAATCCGGTCCATATAACTTCGCTTCTGCTACCGAAGTTGCAGAAGCCTGTAATTATGACGAAGTCGAAATGGTCAAGTATACTGCTCATAACCAAGTAGAAAGCTTTGCCGACTATTTAGCAAACCTACCAGAACAATTGCAGCCAGAAGGCTTCAGGGGTCTAAGCATTATCGAGACCGAAGCAAAACTCGAAAGCCTCAGCCCCGAGGATTATGCCAAGGTCCAACAACAATTTGATAATACTATGGACCAGGCCTTCACCCGCCGCGTTACTCTCAATGGCGAATACGAAAACGCTTACATGCGCCAAAAAGATGCTAATGGTAACGTTGTGCACGGCAATATGGAACTTGTTGGCTGTTCCACTAATGAAAATGGTATAGTAGTCAATGAATTTTACTGGCCAGACAATCAGGGCGGAGAAATTGGCACGATGGACGTCAAAATCATTTATGGCGAAGACGGCAATATCATAGATGGATGCGAGCAGGTTGTTAACAAGAAAGATTCCAAACCTGGCTTATATGCCGGCATGGCTATAGTAGTAGAACAGACCACGCCGCCAACCAGTCAAGTTGAGCAGCCAGGGGAGAAGGGAAGCCCAACCCCAACCCCAGCTCCAACCCCGGCCCCTGAGCCAGCACCCGAACCTACCCCAGCCCCAGAACCGGCTCCCGAGCCAGCTCCAGAGCCAACCCCGGCTCCAGAACCCGAACCGGCCCCAGAGCCAGCTCCCGAACCTACTCCAGCTCCCGAACCAGTTCCAGAAACTCCCGAACATCCAGCTAAAAACGAAGAGGCAGAGAGGGAATATGCTGGTGGATACGTCGACCCTATGCAAGCAGATCAGTCTCAGGCAAATACTGAACAAGCGCACGAAACACAAGAAGCGGTCAATCATGAATCGGCAGAAACACAGGCAGCTGAAGATATGGAAGCAGCTAGGAGGGCAGAAGAAGCTGCTGCGGCCCAAGCCGCCGCTGAAGCCCAAGCTGCTGCCGAAGCCGAGCAACGTCGCCAGGCCGAAGAAGCTGCCAGGCAAGCCGAACTAGCCCAAATGCAAGAAGCTGAGCGTCAGCAACGCGAAGCTGCCGAAGCAGAAGCGCAGAGGGCCGCCGAAGAAGCCGCCAGAGCTGCAGCTGAGCAAGCTGCTAGAGAGCAAGCTGCCGCTGACGAAGCAGCACGTGCCGCCGCCGCCGAGCAAGCTGCCGCCGCTGAGGCCCAAGAGGCCGCTCAGGCTGCAGAGATTACTGAAAATGCTCCCGGCCAAGCCGAAGCTGAAAATGGCACATTAGACGGCGGTGATTTCGCCGATATAGCAGCCCAAATGGGATTATAATTAAAGGGATGGGGAAAGGAACAAAATGAATAAGAAACTAACAACTCTAATCAGTGGAATCACCATACTCGGCGGATTAGTGGCAACTGGTACTGCGTTTGCTTGGGGACCAAGCGAGCGCCCCACTTACACCAATCAAAGCCCCGCAGACTACGCCACCTTCAATTCCATTACCGATAACGTTGCGGTTGGAGACGAACGCAATTTTGTACGCGTCAAAGAAGCAGGGACGGAAGATCACTATACCGACGAAGTGAAAATCGAACCAGGCAAAGAATACGAAGTATACATTTACTATCACAATAATGCTGGCTCCGATACCAATTCGTCTGGCGTTGGTCTGGCCCTACTCACCAGAGTGGCAGCCACTTATCCAGCCAAAGTCAGCAAAGATGCCGACGGAACACTCACGGGCGAAATTACTTGGAAATACGTTACATCAAAAACCGACACCGCGCACGATGGCAAAGTTTGGGATGAAGCATATTTAAAAACTGATTACGACAACGTTGTATTGAGGTACAAACCAGGCTCCGCCAAGATTCATAACGGCGGAGAAGCCAATGGCTCAGTTCTGTCCACTAATCTATTTTCCGAAAACGGCACATATATTGGATATAACCTCTTAAATGGAGTTGTTCCAGGCTGCGCCGAATATTCCGGGCATATCACTTACACACTTGTAGCAGAAAAAGTTGATTCGTCGTTTAATAAAATGGTGTCTTTGGATGGTGAAAACTGGAGTGAAGAAGTCACTGCAAAACCAGGTGATTATGTCACGTATCATGTGACCTTCCAAAACACAGGCAACACTAACCTGACCAATGTAATTCTTAAAGACGCTCATGACGAAGGATTGACTTTACGCTCTGGCAGTACCAAAGTATTTGATGTCAACAACGAAGACGGCAAAGTAATTGATGATATTATCGACCTCAGTGGATATAACACAGGCGATGCTGCGCCGGGTGCTCTTGTTCAAGTCGTTTATCAGGCGCAAGTTGGTTGGGATCAAGCATTATGCAACAAAACGCTTAACAACACCATCACTGCATCTTACAATTCCGCAGAGCAAAAAACAGATAATGCTACCGTCTTAGTAGCCTGCGAAGAACCGGAGCCAACCCCAGAACCAGAAGATTGCGCCAATAATCCCAACCTCCCAGGCTGCCAAAAGGAAAAGAACTGCAAAACCAATCCCGAAATGGAAGGCTGCCAAGAGCTTCCAAACACCGGTCCGCTCGAAATCATTCTCGCGATCGTCATCATCGCTGGCATTGGCGGCGCCGGCTACTACTTCTACCGCACCAAGAAAACCTTGAACAAGGTTGAGAAAAAAGCCACCGGCAAAGACGAAACCCCAGAAGAGAAGACTTCAAAGCAGCCAGAAGCCCCCAAAGAAACCGAAGAAAAAGACGACAAGAAAGAAACGAAAAAATCAGAATAACCTGATTTAGAGAAATCGTCCGCACCTCACCTAAAACCACTCCACTAGGAGTGGTTTTGGTAACAGCATCTCCCAACTCTTCCCAAATCCATTATTATATGCTATAATAGTCAAAGTAAATAAAGGAATATTATGAAAAAAGCAGTCATTCTGGTCGGCGGCAAGCAATATGTCGTCACCGAAAAAGAGACCCTACGGGTGGACCTCCTCCCGGAAGGCACCAAAGAGCTCGAACTTGACGCTTTACTCGTAATCGATGGCGATAACACCAAAGTCGGCACACCTACGGTAAAGGGCGTAAAAGTTTCAGCTAAAGTAGTAGCGCCCGAAGTCAAGGGTGACAAAGTTCGCGTTATTCGCTACAAAGCCAAAAAACGCGTTCACAAAGAAACTGGTCATCGCCAGAAATACACCGAGATTGAAATCACCAAAATCGGCTAAATAAAACAACTCAGATTGAGCGAGCATTGAGCAAGCCCAAGAATAAAAAAATAATTTCACAGATTTGAATCTTGTACTGGTAATACAAGTGAAAATCTGCCTGAAATTATTTTTTTATTCATGGCGCGCACGCGAAGCGCGAGCGAAACTGAGTTGTTTTATTTAATTAATTTTTGTGTTATAATCTTAAGTATTATGACTGCGAAGGTAATATGTGTTACGAACCAAAAGGGCGGAGTAGGGAAAACCACTACCGCTGTTAATCTTAGCTATTACCTCGCCAAAGACAAGTTCAAGACCCTCTTAATCGACTTCGACCCTCAAGGCAACGCCACTTCCGGCCTCGGTATCGAGAAAAACGATGGCCTCGGCGACACCATGACCAATGTCATCCTCGGCACCGCCAAGCTAGATTCCGCTATCAAGCCCACCAAATACAAGCATTTCGACCTCGCTCCTGCCACACCAGAGCTTGCCAACGCCGAAGTAGAGATCACTAGTCAGGCTAGGAAATTCACCCGCCTTCGCGACGCCGTGCGTGCTGTAGAAAATAATTACGACTATATTATTATTGATCTCCCGCCTTCGCTTAGTCTCCTTACCGTTAACGGCATGATAGCAAGCCACTACCTCCTCCTTCCAGTCCAGACCGAATTCTATGCTTTGGAGGGCGTAGCGCAGCTTTTAGAGTCCATGAAGCTCGTCATGAAACAGGCCAATCCAAATCTCCGCCTTCTCGGCGTTCTTGCCACCATGTACGACAAACGCACTAGCCTATCTACCCAGGTTTACAACGAAATCAAGAAATATTTTAAGAGTCTCACCTTTGAGACCACCATTCCGCGCAATGTTCGCGTTGCCGAGGCTCCGTCGCACGGCGTTCCAGTCGGTGTTTATGACAAGTTTAGCAAAGGCGCCAAAGCCTACAAATCATTTACCAAAGAAGTAGAGAGGAGAACCAAATGAAAGGTCTAGGTCGCAGTTTTGAATCACTCATCCCCACAGAATTAATCGACGACGAGTTTGATCCCACCGCCAAAGAAGACAAGAAAGAAAGCGAATTAAAACAGCTCAAACTCACCGACATCGTTCGTGACGAAGAGCAACCCAGAAGGGAATTTAGCGAGGAAGGCATTGAAGCCTTAGCCGCTTCTATCAAAGAGCACGGCGTCTTGCAACCCATCGTAGTGACCAAAGAAGACGGCAAATACAAAATCGTCGCCGGCGAACGCCGTTGGCGCGCCAGCAAACTTGCCGGTCTCGACAAAATCCCTGCCATCGTCCGCACGCTAGATTCACAGAATCGCCTCGAACTCTCCGTCATTGAAAACGCCCAGCGTGAAGATTTGAACGCCATCGAACTAGCCACGGCCTATGCCAAGCTCAAAAACCAGTTCAACCTCAGCACCGAAGACATCGCCGCCAAGGTCGGCAAGTCCGAAGCCACTGTCCAGAACACCATCCGCCTCCTCAGCCTTCCAGACGATGTCAAAAAAATCATGGTCAAAGAAAAGCTCACAGAGGGTGTCATGCGCCCACTCGTTTCGCGTGACGAAGCCACCATCAAAAAAGTTCTCCCCAAAATCGTCAAAGAAGGTTGGACCGCCCGCAAAGTTGAGCATTATTTTGCCACCACCAAGCCCAAATCCAGCGTCGCCGCCATCAAATCTATCCAATATCGCAAAGATGAAGACGCTCTCTCCGCCAAGTACAACATTCCTACTAAAATATCCGGTCGTGCTCTCACCTTCAAATGCAAAAACGACACCGAGCTCAAGAATCTTATCGAAAAACTCAAACAATAATCAGAATGTTCTAATTATATCTAATAGGAACAACCCCGTCACGACTAGAATTAGAACGTTCTAATTCTATCTAGTGGGAACAGCCTCATTACGACTGGTCCGATAATTCTGCAGTAGGGAATTGTACCGAGACCATTTCGAGAATCCCAAGAATTCGACCCCTCACGATTATCCCCAGACACAAACAATTCGCCCTCTGGCACAGTCAAATCTACTTCGCCCGAAGTCTTTTCTTTTGGCCCATCAGTCTCGGACTTACGCCATTCTGTATCGTAGACAAAACCATCCTTGTGCTCTTCGTTGTAGATTGTCATCGCGCCGTCTTTTACGGTCACTCGCTCACCAGGGAAGGCAATCACCCGTTTGATGATATATTGGTCGTTGATGTTAGAAGGCACAGTGCAGGTCAGAGGATTAGAAATCCCTTGCGCTTTGTATTCTTTCACCTTCTCTTCGTCCTCATTGAGAAACACAATAATCTGACCGCGCTCCGGCACATATTCATTTCCGGTAAAATGCGCCCACGTCACCGCGGCACGATTTACTATTACTCTGTCATCCTGGTGCAAAGTATTCTCCATACTTTGCCCAACTACATTATACGAACGATAAATATATGTATTCAAAAACAGAGTCCCTAGAACTATCGCCACGATAAAAGACGCCAAACTCAGCAAATCTTTGAGCAAAGGATGCTTCTGAAAAAAAGTTGGTTCCATAGCCCTAATTATATCATTATTTTAAGCTTTATTTCAAATATTTGATATAATATAGGAATATGGCAGACTATGTGTTAGTAAGAAAATCTCGCAACATCATGAGCAACATGGTACATGTTTTTCTGAATCTCTTGCTCGGTGTTGGCTCCGTATTAATTACCGTATTATCCGGCAGCCCAATTCTTGGCATCATCCTAGTCTTAGTCTCCAAATGGCGCATCTTTGCTGTTCGCGCTCGCTATTTTACTTTAAATCTCAAGTCAAACTTAGTAGACCTCATCGTTGGCATCAGTGTGGTCTTGCTAGCCTATTACGCCGGCCCCTCTTTCTTACCAGTAGACTTTATCCTGATGCTCTTCTATTCCGTTTGGCTTCTCTTTATCAAACCTTTATCATCCGAGACTGCCAACCTCGTTCAGTCTCTCATCGCCGTCTTTCTTGGCGTGTCAGCCTCAACCATCATGTGTGCCAATCTCAATTCTGTCGCCATCGTAATTCTAGCTTTCTTGATTGGTTATTCCGCCAGCCGTCACGTCCTAGCTCAAAGCGACGACAAAGATTTTACTCTCACTACGCTAGTTTGTGGTCTCATCTTTGCCGAAATCGCCTGGCTTTGTCATTCCTGGGCTATTATTTATACCTTTGGCTCCACCGGCATCCGCATCCCACAGCTTGCCATCATTCTGACTATCTTTGCATTTGTCTACAACTACGCACGTCAAGCTATGATTAAATACCAAGACGATTTTCGCTTCAAACACATCATTGGTCCAGTTGTGTTTGGGGTCATCCTGATCGGAATAATAGTTTTATGTTTTAGTAACCCAATATTTAATATCTAAGGAGGTAAAATGGATTCAAAAGAAAAGGGCGAAATTGTTGAAGCAAAAAAAGTCAACCAAGAAGACAGTATGGCAGAAAAAAACGAACCTACTGCACCCAACGAGTCAAAAAAGGAGACCAAAGTTGGCAACAAATCTGCGCTTGCCGTCGGGCTTTCAGTCT
This sequence comes from Candidatus Saccharimonadota bacterium, assembly GCA_017516075.1. Classification (GTDB taxonomy): domain Bacteria; phylum Patescibacteriota; class Saccharimonadia; order Saccharimonadales; family Saccharimonadaceae; genus Nanosyncoccus. The sequence continues at coordinate 40,179 of JAFWDS010000013.1, read as the reverse complement.
GCGCTTTGGTTTTAGGCGGAGCTGGTCTAGCGCTTGGTTGTATCGCTTTTGAAAAAACTTCTACACCTATCACGTTTTTGGGCGGCGGCAGCGATGGTAATTCGGCTAATTTCACCGAAGGCTCCATCGCCGACATCGCTAACAAAGTTGCAAAAAGCGTCGTTTCCATCATGACATCTACCAAGACCACCGACTTATTTGGTCGCAGCTACGATTCGTCCGCTGCTGGTACTGGTGTTATCGTCACTGGTGATGGGTATGTGTTGACCAATAAGCACGTCATCAACGGCGCCACCAAAGTCACAGTAGTTCTAGATGACGGTACTACCTACGAAGACGTCAAAGTCGTCGCTACCGATCCGTTAAACGATATCGCATTTTTGAAAATTGATAATGTCTCAGATCTTAACGCTGCCAAACTCGGCGATTCCAAGACTATTTCCGTCGGCCAACAAGTTATCGCTATCGGTAACGCTCTCGGTCAATATCAAAACACTGTTACGTCTGGCATCATTTCTGGCACCGGGCGTTCCATCACTGCATCAGATGGCACTGGCTACAGCACCGAAACTCTATCTGACATGATTCAAACTGACGCAGCTATTAATTCTGGCAATTCTGGCGGCCCACTTGTCAATGCCGCTGGCGAAGTCATCGGTATTAATACGGCTACCAGCTCTTCTGCCGAGAACATGGGCTTTGCCATTCCGATTTCCAGCATCAAAGGCATGCTAAGTCAACTCACCGAAACCGGCAAAGCCGAGCGCACTTACCTAGGCGTCTATTCGGTAGAAATTACTCCAGAAGCTGCCAAAGCCTACAATTTGCCAGTAAGCTCCGGCGCCTATCTTTATAGTCCTTCTAGCTATTCAGCCATTATCAAGGATAGCCCAGCCGCCAAAGCCGGCCTCAAAGACAAAGATATCGTCACCAAGATTAACGGCGTAGAAGTTGGCAAATCCGGCTCACTCTCTAGCCTCATTGGCGAATACAAACCCGGCGACACCATTCAGCTTACTGTGGTTCGTGACGGCAATGAAACTGCGATTAATGTGACACTTGAGGGTTACTCAAAGTAAGCACAAATCCTCGGGTCTCGAGTCTCTCGAGACCCTTTTTTCTTGCATAGTTTATAATGTCGTCATGCTGGCACGGGTCGGCTTCAAGTATTAAAAAGGGAATCGTACGTTTTGCGACTTGGTCAATTAATTGTTTGATTAGAGCAAGTCCATGGTCCTCGGCATAAAGCGCAATCTCTGGCTCTTTTTTTAAAGCCTCCTTATCTATCCAATCCCAATCTTTGTCTACATAAGGTAGATTCGCCACTACGACATCTGGCTCGAAATCAATTTTCTCTAGCAAATCGGACTTTAGGAGATTAATATTTGCGTCAAACTTGTCTCGGTTCTGTTTTGCTACTTCAAGTGCTTTATCAGAAATATCTACAGCAGTCACTTCCGCTTCCGGAATCTCCAGCTTCAAAGTAATCGCAATCACCCCCGACCCAGTCCCCACATCTACGATTTTGATATCAGTAGGCAATTTTGCCGGACTCGGCTTCACGCCAGAGAGATACGGCTTACCCACGAGATTCAGTACCGCATCAACTATCATCTCGGTCTCGGGGCGGGGAACTAAGACATCTGGCGTAATAAGAAAAACATGTCCATAAAAGTCTACTAGGCGGATGGCTGCAACCTGTTTTTTTGGATGCATAAAGTTCTGATTTGATTTTTCGACACGTATATTCCTGACGGACCGGACAGGTTCGTCCCGAAGGGACGGTTCTGCCCGCGTCCCAGTGTATGACGTGCTCGAAAAATCAAGTCCCGCATCCGAAAAAACAGGTTCAGCCAGGACCCGCCGAGAATTATTTGATGAGTTCTCTTTCATTTTTAACTAGCTCGCTGATGATGTCATCAATATCCCCGTCCATCACCGCTGGGATATTTGAACGCGAATAATGAATCCGGTGGTCAGTAACGCGGTCTTGCGGAAAGTTATAAGTCCGAATTTTCTCCGAGCGATCCCCAGTCCCAATCAGCGACTTCCGCGCTTCAGAAGCATTCTTGCGCTCTTCTTCTTTCTTTTTTTCAAGCAACCGAGTCCTTAATACATTCATCGCTTTAATGCGGTTCTGCTGTTGCGAACGTTCATCTTGCATTGCGACCACAATCCCGGTCGGTAAATGCGTAATCCTTACTGCTGAATCAGTCGTATTCACCCCCTGACCACCATGCCCACCCGAACGATAAATGTCAATTCTGAGATCTTCTGGTTTAATCTCCAAATCATGTTCTGATGCCTCAGGGAGCACCGCCACCGTCACGGTAGAGGTATGAATTCGCCCCTGCGACTCCGTCACTGGCACGCGCTGCACTCGGTGCACGCCACCTTCAAATTTCAATTGTCCATAGGCGTTATCGCCGGTCAGCTTAAAGATAACTTCTTTCATTCCGCCGGCCTCATTCTGATTCTCTGAAATCGGCTCAAACTTTAACCCATGCCGCTCAGCGTATTTCATATACATTCTCTCAAGCTCGCCAGCAAACAGCGATGCTTCGTCGCCGCCGGCCCCAGCCCTGATTTCAATGATTGCCGGCTTATCGTCTTCTGGGTCGCGCGGAATCAAAAGCTCATCCAACTTCTCGCGTGCATTTTCAAGCTCACTCTTGATTTTTTCCGAATCCTCTCTTGCAATTTCGCCGAGTTCCGGGTCATTCAACAGGGAATCAGCCTCCGCCAGATTGTTTTCCAGCCGTTCAATTTTTTTATTCAAATCCAAAATCTCTCGTAAAATCATTGCACGCTTCGACTTCGTGGCAAACTCGCTATCGGCATACGCCTCTGGCTTCGCCAGAAATTCCTCAATCTGCGATAGTTCCTCTTTTAACTTCTCTAAATCCATGGTATAATTATAGCATATAAATGGGGATTTAGCTCAGTTGGCTAGAGCGTACGATTCACATTCGTAAGGTCACAGGTTCAAGCCCTGTAATCCCCACCATTATTCAAGTTAGAAGCCGGCATCTCGGCCTTTTTTCTTGCTCGCTCTATCATAAATAGCACTTCGCAAGAAGAAAAGACCAATCTGCCGGCTTTTAATCTTGAATAATAAGGTATTCACAGGGCGAGAACCGTAGGTTCACTCTTGGTAGGAGTCGAGTGAAATAATTAAGCTCGCTTAATTATTTCCGAGACGACGCCCCAAGATGCTACTTTTGCGAAGCAAAAGTAACCCTGTAATCCCCACCATTTTTTATGCTATAATTTAACAGATGCTAGAGTTGAGAGATGTTAGTTTCAGTACTAGAGATGGGTCTAAGGCAAAAATCTTAGACCAGATTTCTCTTGTTTTTAAATCAAACTCCCTCACCGCCATCACTGGCCCTAATGGCAGTGGCAAATCCACTCTTGCTGATATTATTATAGGTATCAAGCCAGCAACCTCCGGTACAATCACTCTAGATAAAGAAGATATTACGAACTTAGGCATCACCGCTCGTGCCCAGAAGGGTATCGCCTATGCCTTCCAGCAACCAGTGCATTTAAAAGGTATCAGCGTCTACGAACTCTTAAACATCGCCAGTGGGGAATTAATTTCGAAAGAAGATGCTACTCAGTGTCTCCAAAAAGTCGGCTTATCCCCGGAGTATTTAACCAGAGAAATCAACGATAAACTCTCCGGTGGAGAATTAAAGCGCATCGAAATCGCCTCCGTGCTCGCGAGAAATGCCAAAATCATCATTTTTGACGAGCCCGAAGCCGGCATCGACCTCTGGAGTTTTGATAATCTCGTCAAAGTGTTCAAAAAGTTAAAATCAGACAACGTCACTTTAATCATCATCTCGCACCAAGAAAGAATCCTAAAACTCGCCGACGAAATTATTGTGTTAGATGGCGGCAAGATTAAGCAAAAAGGCACGCCAGCCAAGCTGTTGCCGCAGCTCATAAGGAGGGGATCATGCAATTAACCGACGAAGAAAAACAAATTTTCTGCGAAGTCACTGGTACTTTTGAAGTTCCTGAGGGTGCTTATAATTTCCGCGTCAACGGTAAATCCATCGGCCGAAACTCTACCGATAACATCGACGTCGTACCAAAAAAAGACAAATCCGGCCTGGACATTTACATCAAACCTGGCACCAAAAACGAAACCGTCCACATTCCAGTCGCTATCAGCGTGATCGGACTCGAAGAAGATGTCTATAATGATTTCCATATTGGCGACAATGCCGATGTCATTATCGTCGCCGGATGCGGTATTTATAATTGCGGCGGTCAGGATTCCGTGCATAACGGCATCCACAGATTCCATGTTGGCAAAAACGCCAAAATCAAGTATATCGAAAAACACTATGGCTTCGGCAAAGGCCCAGGAGGGAAGATCTTAAATCCCACCACCGAAGTAGAACTCGGCGAAAACTCCGAAGCGGTCCTAGAATTAGAGCAAATTAGAGGCGTAGATAGCACCATCCGTACCACCACCGCCGCTCTCGATAAATCCGCCAAGCTCATCGTCAAAGAGCGACTCTTAACCCACGGCCGTCAAACCGTCGAATCGGTCTACCATGTCGAACTAAATGGCCAGGATTCCACTGCCGACATCGACTCGCGCTCCATTGCTCAGGACTATTCCAGGCAGCTTTTCAAAGCCACAATAGTAGGGAATAATAAATGCCGTGGCCACTCCGCCTGCGACGCTATTATCATGGACGGGGCCGAAGTTCACGCTATCCCAGCCTTAGATGCCAAAACCAAAAATGCCGAGCTCATCCACGAAGCTGCCATCGGCAAAATCGCCTCCGTCGAGCTCACCAAACTTATGACCTTAGGGTTAACCCAAAAAGAAGCCGAATCTAGAATTATCAATGGCTTCTTGCGCTAGTTATTGCTTTTACTTTAGAATACGTATATAATAAACACAAGAATTATAACAAAGGTTATGCATAATGAATAAAAGAATCAATCAATCGTTATTAATTATGGCTGGATTAGTAGGAGCAACTACTAGTATTGGGCTAGTTCTTGCCAGCTCAATCACTCGTGCCGACGACGTAGTGGATGAAATCAATATCACTGTCCCGGTTTCTTGTTCTATTTCTGGTACTGGCATGGATTCTCATAATGCTACTATTGCTAATGGTCAATATAATTCCGCCATTGGTGAAACCACCATCAAAGCCATGTGTAATGATAGCGAAGGATTTGCCATCTACGCTATAGGATATACTGATGATGAAGATGGCAAAAATGTCCTCACGAGTTCTACTTTAGGCTCTACTTATGATATCACTACAGGCACTGCTACTTCGGGCAATACTTCAAATTGGGCCATGAAACTTACTGCCATCACTAGCCCTACTCCCACCTATCCCATTATTATTGCTGGTAGCACTGACGATACGGATAAAGAACAAGGCGACCCAGACTACTCTACCTTCCAAGAAGCCCCAGACGATTACGCTCTAGTCGCCAAAAGAAAATCCGGTACCGATACAGTCGCCTCTGCCGAAGGAGCCTCCTTTAAAACTACCTACCAAGCCTACATCAGCCCTACTCAATCTGCCGGTACTTACACAGGACAAGTCAAATACACTATGGTCCATCCACATAATGCCGCCGCCCCATACAAAAAAATCTATATGCAAGATCTTACATCTACTACTATTGCGCAATTGCTTCCAAATACACATGACACCGCCAAAGTAGTAGATAAACGCGATGAACAAGAATATACCATAGCCAAGCTTGCCGATGGTAAATACTGGATGACCGAGAACCTCAACATCGCCGGTGGCACCGCATTGTCTAGTGAAGACACTGACTTTGACTCAAATTACACCCTACCTACCACAGACGGCTGGACAGTATCGGACGGCAAGCTAATCCTCCCCGCCTCTGCCGTTAAAAACGATGCAGATAATAATCTCACAGATAGCACTCAATTTGGCACTAATAATTACGCCTACGTCTTCAATAGTGGCAATAAAGAAAATTGTGGCGCAAGTGGTCAAGACACGCCATGCTACTCCTACTATTCATGGGATACTGCTACTCTCGGCTCCGGTAGAAGCATTAGTACCGATAATACCGACGCAGATTATAGTATCTGCCCGAAGAACTGGAAACTACCAACCAGTAGATATACCGCTACATTTGATGCTACTACTGCACAAGATTCAGACTTCTATAATCTAGCTACAAACTATGGTATGTCTACTGGTGTATGGGGTCAATCTACCAGCAATTTCTATAATCAGGCTGGTCCTAGCACCACTCCAGACTTTCTGCTCGCTGGCAGCTACTTCGATGGGTCGTTTGGCGCTGTCGGTAGCTACGGCCTCTACTGGTCTGCTACTTCCTTCTCTAATTCCACGAACGCTCGTAGCTTGTTCTTCTATTCGGGTGACGTCTATTCAACCAGTAACAGCAATCGCAGGCTCGGCTACTCAGTTCGCTGCCTTTTTGGCTCCTAGTCGCCTTTATTTAGATTCTATGGCCTCCGTTCTTTGAGCTCTCTTTTATAGCCCCCAACATTCTCAAAATATAAGCATAAAAACTCTTGCATTTCCATATTTAGTGTTATATACTAGAGTACAGACACTAAATGTAGCGTACAACACATAAATTTTTGAACAAGAAGGAGGTATCAATGTTCAAAAGAATCGTCAAGAGAGACGGAAAAATCGTCAAATTTGATCCAGAAAAAATCACCGAAGCTATCGCCAAAGCCGGCCTAGCCACCGAAGAATTTAAATACGACCGCGCCAAAGCCCTCACCGAAAAAGTCCTAGCTCGTGCCGACAAGGAAATCACCAATCGTACGCCCAATGTCGAGCAAATCCAGGACATCGTCGAAGAAGTTTTAATGGAATCGAGCTTCAAAAAGACCGCTCGCGCCTACATCCAATACCGCCAAGAGCGTTCACGCCGTCGTGAAGCCAAGTCCGACCTTATGATGATATATCGCACCATTTCTCACGCCGACGCTTCAGAAGATTCCGACATCAAGCGTTCTAATGCTAACGTCGATGGCAACTCCGCCATGGGCAAAATGCTTCAATTCGGTGCTGAAGGTTCCAAGGTCTTTGCAAAATCGCTTTTACTTCGCCCAGACATTGCTTTTGCGCATGACAATGGTGATATTCATATTCATGATTTAGACTTTTATGCTACGGGCACGCTTACTTGTTGCCAATCAGATCCAATCCCAATGTTTGAAAATGGCGGTTTTAATACTGGTCATGGTCATCTTCGTACTCCGAATTCCATCGGTTCTTATGGTGCACTTGCGGCAATTTTACTTCAAGCTAACCAAAACGAGCAGCACGGCGGTCAATCTATTCCAAATTTCGATTATGCAATGGCTCCAGGCGTCAATAAGTCTTTTCGTAAAGCCTTAAAACGCAATCTCGAAAAATACAACAAGTTTTCTGGCAAAAAACTCTCCCTCGATGTTAAAGATGACTATGATTATGGCGACGACCAAAAGCTTCAAAAAGCTAAATGGCCCAAAGAGGTTATTGAAGCTTCAAATGAAGACGTTGAACGCGAAACTCTGCAAGCTATGGAAGGTTTTGTTCATAACCTCAACACCATGCACTCTCGTGCTGGCGCTCAGGTCCCATTTACCTCAATCAATTTTGGCACCGACACTACTCCTGCTGGCCGTCTAGTTTCTAAATACCTCCTCACTGCTACCGAGAATGGTCTCGGCAAAGGCGAAACCCCAATTTTCCCAATCAGCATTTTCAAAGTCAAAGAGGGAATTAATTACAATCCAGAAGATCCGAACTATGATTTATTCAAGAAATCTATGGAAGTTTCTGCTAAGCGCTTGTTCCCGAACTTTTGCTTCATTGATGCTCCTTACAATCTCAAGTATTATAAAAAAGGCGATTATCGCACCGAAATCGCCACCATGGGCTGTCGTACGCGCGTCTTTGCCTCTGTTTTTCCAGAGTCTGACGGCATTGTTACCGGTCGCGGCAATTTGTCCTTCACTACGGTGAATCTGGTCCGCATCGGTATCAAACACGGCATTTGCCTTGGTGAGCGCAAAGAGGCTGATTGGGAAGGCTTCTACAAAGAACTCGACGAAAAGATGGATCTTGTAAAAGACGAATTATTAGAACGTTTCGAATTCCAGGCCAACCAACATGTCCGCAACTTCCCATTCCTCATGGGGCAAGGGAACTGGTTTGGTTCCGAAAAACTCGGTCCCAATGATACTCTTCGCGATGTCATCAAGCACGGTACTCTTTCAATCGGCTTCATCGGCCTCGCCGAAACCCTCGTCGCTATGACCGGCAAACATCACGGCGAAGACGAAGATTCTCGCGATCTCGGCCTTGATATTATTACCCACATGCGCGAAAGATGCGATTCGTATTCCAAGAAGTACAAACTCAACTTTTCGCTCCTCGCCACCCCAGCCGAAGGCATCGCTGGCCGCTTTACCAAAATCGACCGCAAAGAATTCGGCAAAATCAAAGGCGTCACCGACAGGGAATTCTACACCAATTCTTTCCATGTGCCCGTTTATTATCCTATCAGCGCTTTTGATAAAATCGAAATTGAGGCTCCGTATCACAATCTTTGCAACGCGGGTCATATCACTTATATCGAGCTAGACGGCGACCCGTCTCAAAACATTGCCGCTTTTGAATCGGTCATTCGCAAAATGCACGATTGTGGTATTGGCTACGGCTCGGTCAACCATCCAGTCGATCGTGACCCGGTCTGCGGCTTCTCTGGCATCATCACCGGTGACCGCTGCCCGCACTGCGGCCGTCTCGAAGGCGACCTCCCGTTTGAAAAGGTATGTAGCTGCGCGAAAGGCAAATAGTGACAGATTGGCATAAAGTAACACTAGAGAAGATTTCGCGCCAGCTCGAGACACCGGAGGGCTACATTCGCCTCTCGGCGCCGCTCGAGCACGACAATATCGTCAACGGCGATGGTCTCCGCGCAGTCCTTTGGACTCAGGGCTGCCCCAATCATTGCAAAGGCTGCCAAAATCCAGAGACCTGGGACTACGATGCCGGCTATCTTGCCAAGATAGACGACGTCAAAGAAGAATTAAAACAGTTCCACGGTCAAGCTGGACTGACCTTTTGCGGAGGAGAACCATTTGTTCAAGCTAAAGCTTGTAAGGAAATTGCGGATTGGGTACGTAGTGAGCTCGGCTGGAATGTCTGGAGCTTCACTGGTTTTACCCACGAGCTCATCAAGGAGTATGGTAAAGAACCTTGGGAATTTTTAAAATCTCTCGACGCCATCATCGACGGCCCCTTTATCTTGAGCCAACGTGATTTGAGCCTGCGTTTTAGAGGCTCCAAAAACCAGCGCCTACTCAAATTGGAGCTCGGCACCGGTAAAATTTTGTCAATCGAATAAAAGTTTGATATAATAGAACAAATAATTGTGGAGGAATTCATGGATATCAATGCATTTACTGTTCTACCGATGAGTCAAAGGTTTTCGCTGGCGGCGGGCAAAACCGAAAAAGGTAGTATCAAAATTGTCAACCCGGCCGACGCTACAGAAGATTTTTCATACAAAATCGGCATTTCGCCATACGGTGTAGTAGGCGAAGATTACGAGGCAGATCTTGTTACCGATTCAAATCACACCATGATTGCCAAATGGATTAAGATTTCCGAGCCTACCGGCAAAATCAAGCCAAACGAAACCAAAGAAATCGAATTTACCATCGAAGTCCCAGAAAATGCCCCAGCCGGCGGTCAATATGCCGCTATTACGGTGTCTTCCAACAACGAAGCTAAACAATCTAGCGGTGTAGCCGTCCAAAACGTCTTCGAGATGGCGAGCATCGTCTATGCTACTGTAGCCGGTGAAACTAATCATGAAGGTGAAGTTCTCGAAAACAACATTCCTGGTTTCGTGGTCGCTCCCCCTATCACTTTGAGCGCACTCATCGAGAACAAAGGTAACGTCCACGCTGACGCCACCTTTGTCATCGCCGTTTCAGACTTCTTTAGCGGTCGCGTCATTCTACCAACCGAAGAAGACGAAGGCGAATACTCCGAAATCATTATGCCAGACACTACTCGCCACATCGAGCGCGAAGTCAGCAATTTGCCATCGCTCGGTGTAGTCAAAATCAGCCAGACCATTTATTATAATGGCGTAGCAAATACTCAAGAGAAGACCGTTATCATCTGTCCAATTTGGTTTTTGGCCTTAGTTATTGCAACTCTCGCAGCAATCATCGCCGCAGTTGTCAGAATCGTCTTGAAGCACAAGAAGAATAAGAAAATCGATGTCTAATGGTAGAGCAAAGTAGTAATCAAAAAACCGAACGTATTAAGCATGCGGTTGAGATTGCCAAAAAAGCTCACGAAGGGCAGTTTCGCAAAACGGGTGAACCCTACATAGTTCACCCGCTTGCTGTTAAAAAAATCCTCGAAGAATGGGGAATGGATGAAGACACGATTATTGCTGGCATCCTACATGACACGGTTGAAGATACTAGTTTAACCTTAGAAGATATCCGCCAAGAATTCGGTGATTCTGTTGCATTTTTGGTCGATGGCGTCACCAAGCTTTCGACTGCTCGTAACGGCATGCGCGATATTGACACTTATCTCCCTGCCACGAAGGATAATTTTCTCAGACTAATGATAGCACTCGGCGACGATATTCGTGTGCTCATTATCAAGCTCGCCGATAGATTGCACAACCTCCGCACGCTTTCCGCCCTTCCGCCTGACAAGCAGAAAAAAATCGCCAAAGAATCTCTCGAAGTGTTTGCTCCTCTAGCCGATCGGCTCAATATGGGGCTTTTGCGAGTAGAGATGGCTGACCTCGCTTTTAAATATGTTGACCCACGCCGTTTTGAGGAATTAAAGAATCTTATTGATAAATATAACAAATCTGCCGAAAAATCTCTCAACAAAATTAAAGAAGAGGTTTCTTCTGCTCTCAAAAAAGAGAAAATCAGTTTTGAAATCTCTGGTCGCGTGAAGTCAGTTTATTCACTTCACAAAAAACTCGCCAAGCATAATCAAAACATTAACGAAATCTATGATCTGACAGCTTTGCGTATCATAGTAGATGATATCACCGATTGCTATCTTACGCTTGGTATTATCCACTCGCTTTATATGCCGATGAATGGTCGCATCAAAGATTATATTGCTATGCCAAAACAAAACGGCTACCAATCTCTCCACACTACAGTCATTACCAAGGACAAGCATATTGTAGAATTTCAGATTCGTACTCGTGAAATGCACGAATATGCCGAACGTGGTCTAGCCGCCAGCTTTTATTACAACGAACAAAAACTCACCGAAAACTACAAAAGTGGAAAGATTGAACATCTTCCCACCAATCTTCTTTGGATTACCGAACTGCAAATGACCGCCGCCAAGCTTCGCGAGGGTAAAAAAGTTGATCTCAAAAAACTTAAACTCAACTTATTTGCAGACAAAATTTTTGTTTATACTCCCAAAGGAGATATTCTGGACCTTCCCGCCGGCGCCATGCCACTTGATTTTGCCTACAAGCTCCACTCTGAAATTGGCGACCATGTGGTTGGAGTCAAGATTAACGGCAAGATGAGTAACTTGAACAAAAAATTAGAACAAGGCGACATTGTCGAAATTTTGACTTCCAAAAATCAAACTCCCAAGTCTAGTTGGCTCGATAAAATATTTACTCCGCACGCCAGAGCCAAACTTATGCGTGCACTTCGACCAGATCAACCGCAAACCAAAAAACGCCAAAAACACTCCAAATAAAAATGGAGCCGATGGCAGGGATCGAACCTGTGACCTGCTCGTTACGAATGAGCTGCTCTACCAACTGAGCTACATCGGCACCTATTCCATTATAACACATTTGTGTTATAATTATCCAAAGGAGTTATTTTATGTCTAAGGTGGAAATTATTAAACGTCCAGTAGATTCAATAGGTACTAGTTTAAAACAGTCCGCATGGACGGCGATCTTAGAATCGCTCGCTACTGTTATTTTGGGTATTCTTTTAATCATCTGGCCGGAAACTATCATAAAAATCATTGCCTACATCGTTGGTGTGTTTTTCGTAGTCAAGGGTACTTATCAGGTTATTACGTATTTTCTCGTTAAAGGTCAAAACGATTTCTTTAACAACAATCTTCTTATTGGTATCATATCCGCCCTTATCGGTATTGCCGTATTAGTGATGGGAGAGGGAATCGCCAGTGTTTTCCGTATCGCTATCGGTATCTGGATGGTCTACGAAGCGCTCATCCGTATGAATACCGCCATTAAACTTCATGCCGCCGGTATCATCACCTGGAAATACGTTCTCATTCTAGCGCTTCTGATGCTTGTTATTGGCGTCTTTATCACATTCTTCGAAGGGGCAGTGATTACGCTCATCGGCTGGATGATGATTCTCACTGGTATTATCGGTATTATCGGTGACGGGATGTTCATTCAGCAGGTTAACACCTTAGCCGAAAAGCTCACTGGAGTCTATAATGAAAAATCTTAAAGAAGATTTCGTCAAAATCTATCAAACCGAGCGCGGTCTACTACTTTTGATGATTCTAAATCTAATTCTTGCAACCGCCCTATTCATTTATTCGGTTGTTACCCTTAATCCAAACGCTTCCGTAGTTAAAACCGGCTACGGCGATATCGGTGGATACCGTGATGGTACTTGGCTAGACATGCTAGCGTTCCCGATTCTCGCGCTAATTCTTGGAGTTTTGCATGGTTTTCTTGCGACTAGAGTTTTTCACAAAAGAGGCAGTGGCATGGCGAAGTTTTTTCTCATTACTACTACGGCACTGATTTTTGGGACACTTCTGGTCGCAATACGCTTGCACGGGGAAGGCTAAATGCGTGTAAGTCTTGAAATTCCTCAGGGCAAACGTACCAAGCTGTATCGTTTCTTTGAAATTTTGCCAGGGGTGGTTTCCTATGGTGCTATTATTCTACTCTTCGTTTTGTCTTGGGTCGATCCAGTGCTAGGCGCCATCTATCTCTTTATCATCATTTCTTCCACTTTGGTTAAAGCTATCAGTGTTGCTTATCGTACGGTTCAGGGTTACGAAGTCATCAAGCGCGCTGAAAAAGTCAACTGGCGAAAACGTATGGAGGACCTCGAACATCCTCAAGAAGCTTACACGCGTATTCATGATGACGACAATAAGAGCTATCATTTTGGCGAGCATGTCGAAAATCTCAAAATGATGATGTCGATGCAGAGTGAATACCCGAACCCCAAAGATGTCTATCACGCAGTTATTATGACGGCCTACAATGAGGGAATTGAAATCCTAGAACCATCCATCGAGGCGGTTAAAAACAACACTTTCCCAAGTGACCACATCGTTTTCACTCTCGCATACGAGGAGCGCGGTGGGGAAGCAATCGAACAAGTCGCTCTCGCTTTGTCTCAAAAATATCAAGGCGTCTTCAAAGATTTTCTCTTAGTTAAACATCCCGCCAATCTTCCAGGAGAAGTAATTGGTAAAGGCCCCAATCTCACCTACGCTGGCTATCGTGTTGCCGAGTATTTTGAAAAAAATCAGCTGCCTATCGAAAACACCATTGTTACATCTTTAGATAGCGATAATCGTATGGCACCAAAGTATTTGGATTCGGTGGCCTATGAGTTCATTACTCACCCCAATCGTCAACAGCTGAGCTATCAGCCCGTCTCGCTTTTCATGAATAATATCTGGGACGCTCCAGCGCCCACTCGAGTCATTGCCGTATCAAACTCGTTTTTCAACGTAATTACCACTATGCGCCCGCACGTGATTCGCAACTTTGCTTCACATTCTCAACCACTCCAAGCCCTAAAAGCCATGAATTTCTGGTCCAAAAGAACCATCGTAGAGGATGGACATCAGTATTGGCGCAGCTTATTCTTTTTCCGAGGGAATTATTCGGTGCTACCGATACGGATTCCGATATATCAAGATGCCGTAATTGATGAAACTCTCTGGAAAACCATCAAGGCGCAGTTCATTCAAGTACGTCGTTGGTATTATGGCGCTAGCGATGTCGCATATGTTGGTAGTAAATTATTTGTTCGACGCGAACGTCGCCCGGTGCCGTTTTGGATTGTTTTCCCAAAGTTCTGGCGGCTACTAGACGGGCACGTTACTTTGGCTATCCTCGCACCCATTGTTGCCTTTGGTGGTTGGGTACCTATGATCATGAATCTCTCATCTCATACCATGGTGGTGTATAATTTACCAAACATCGTGAGTATAGTGGAAACTCTTGCCTCTATTGGCCTTTTGATTACGGTGCTTATTTCTCTAAGGATGTTACCGAAGCGCCCAGCAAAGTACCGCAAAGGCAAGACCATTCTCATGGTTTTACAATGGATTCTCATGCCTATTACCTCAATTTTGTATCAGTCTTTAGCGGCTTTTTACGCTCAAACCCGCCTCATGCTTGGGCTATATATGGAAAAATTTGACGTCACCAAGAAAATAGTAAAGCAATAGCGCTATTATTGATAGAGCAAGTACGAAAAAACGCCGAGATGGCGCCTTTCGATTCCGCTGTCCATTAGAGATTGAAAGGCGTCAGATTGGTGTTTTCTTCGCGCGAAGCGCTATTATTGATAGAGCAAGTACGAAAAAACGCCGAGATGGCGCCTTTCAACTCTAATGGTGGGTTGTGAGGGGCTCGAACCCCCGACCTTCTCGGTGTAAACGAGACGCTCTAGCCAACTGAGCTAACAACCCACTAGGTATATTATACCACAATTAGCGACATCTGTTTAAAAAACGTATCTGTTTCAAAAAGAAATGAGACATTTGTCTCACAAAAAAACAATCCATTATTTCGGGATCTCTAAAACATGATACAATCCGGGGTTAAGGAGAGTATTTTTTATGCTTAAAGTATTAGTTTTCGATAGTGGGTTTGGTGGGGAATTGTTCGCAGACAAACTCGAGGAAGAATTACCAGTAGTAGAGGTAATTCGCATAATCGATTGGCGAAACGCCAAGAAACTGCAGAATAATCCCATCAAGTCTCGCGCTATCATCAAAAAAGATCTAAAATCATATATTAATAAAGTTGACCTGATTGTTTTTGCCAATCATTTTTTATCCATTACTAATCTTAACTATTTTAAAAGAAAGTATCGCAAACAAATGTTTCTCGGTATGAAATTAAAAAAACCAGATAGTTTTATTAAAAGAGATGTCTTAATTCTGACCACCTCTGCAGTCGCTCGGACATTGTCTTTTCATAAGTTTGTTTATTGCTTGAAAAGAAAGAGCATCTCCCTACCACTTGATACTTGGCCAGACAAAATTGACGACGGAGAACTAACAATCGAGGAAATACAAGAGAGTATTGATAGCGTTGTTAAAAAGAGTAAGCTTCATCCTAAAGAAATTGTTCTAGGTTGTGCCCAGTTTAATGATATCAAAAACGAGTTGCGCCAAGTTTTTGGACCGAATATCAGGATCTACGATAGTTTTGACGAAACACTGCGTAGAGTCGTAAAAACCCTGCATATTCGAGGCGGCATAGCCAAACGATAAATTCTATTTACCCCATATTATGTGCTATAATTATAGTAATTAAATGGGAAAAAAGAAATGGACAATTTAGAGCAAATGCGCCATACTTTAAGTCACGTTCTTGCCGCCGCCGTGCAAGAGCTTTATCCTCATGCAGCTTTTGGTATTGGCCCAGCTATCGACAACGGCTTTTATTACGATATCGATTTTGGCAAAACCAAAATATCAGATTCGGATTTACAAAAAATTGAGAAGAAGATGCGCGGAATTATTGCCCGCAAACTCCCTATGACGAAACGTGTCGTCAAAAAATCCGAGGCTTTAGATTGGGCTCGGGACCACAATCAAAAGTACAAAATCGAGCTAATCGAAGATTTACCAGAGAACGCCGAGATATCTTTTTATGATCTAGGCGATGTCTTTACAGATCTCTGCAAAGGTCCACATCTTAAAAATACCTCCGAAGTCGGTGCCTTCAAACTAGCCCGTGTCGCTGGCGCTTACTGGCGTGGACGAAAAACGCGAAATGCTCACTCGTATCTATGGTGTCGCTTTTCCAACCGAAAAAGAGCTAGACAATTATCTTGCTCAACAAGAAGAAGCCAAAAAACGTGATCACAGAAAACTCGGCAAAGAGCTAGATTTGTTCTGTTTCTCGGATCTTGTCGGCGCTGGCCTTCCTCTCTTTACCCCTCGCGGCACCGAACTCCGCGAACTAGTGGCGAATTACTCTTTAAGCCTCAGAGGGAGGGAAGGGTTCAAAAAGGTCTGGACTCCCCACATTACTAAGACAGACCTCTATAAAACTTCTGGTCACTACGCCAAATTCGGCGACGAACTCTTTATGGTACATTCCCAGGTTAGCGGTGAAGATTTTGCCATGAAACCAATGAACTGTCCGCATCACGCTCAGATTTTTGCCTCTCGTCCTCGCACTTACAGGGATATGCCCGTGCGCTATATGGAAGCGACCACCGATTATCGCGATGAAAAGACCGGTGAGCTTGGTGGTCTCTCCAGGGTACGCTCACTTACTCAGGACGATTCTCACGTTTTTTGCCGCAATGACCAGATTAAAGATGAGGTAAAGCGCTTAGTTAGTATAGTCAAAGAACTCTACGAAACTATGGGCATGCAAAAACTCCGCGCTCGTCTCTCCTATCGTTCTGACGAAGACAAATACCTAGGAGATAAGAAACTCTGGGAAATGGCTCAAAAACAGATTAAGCAAGCTGCTATCGACAACGGTCTCGACTACTTCGAACAAGAGGGCGAAGCTGCCTTCTATGGCCCCAAAATTGACTTCATGGCCGATGATGCTATCGGTCGCGAACATCAGCTTGCTACCATTCAGTTAGATTTCGTCCAGCCAGAGAGATTTGGCCTCGAATATATCAATAGCAAGGGTGAAAAAGAGCGTCCAGTCATGATTCACCATGCCACCCTTGGTTCCATCGAGCGCTTCCTCTCTGTCTTTATCGAACACACTGGTGGCTGGTTCCCATTCTGGTGCGCCCCAGAACAAGTCCGTATCCTTACTATCAATGACAAGGTTGGTGACTATGTCTCAGAGATAACTAGCATTCTTGATAATGTAGTTCTAGATAAACCTCTCAAATACAATGAGCTCCGCTACACTGTAGATGATTCAGCCGATTCCTTAGGCAAGAAAATCAAGCGCGCTACTGAGATGAAAATCCCTTGCGTCCTCATTGTCGGACCGAAAGACGCCGAGGAAAAAATCGTCTCCGTCCGCCTTCGCGATAGAGAAGAAAAAGTCAAACTTGCCAAGCTCGCTTCGTTCTTGAAAGGATTAGACTAGAGAATCAAAAACTGCTTTCGAGGAGCATAAATGAGACTTAGACCAGATTTTCGAATGTCATCTTTTACAACGCCACAGAGTGCGAGCGACCCCAGCGAACGCAGTGAGCGAATAAGGAGCGAGCACCTGACTGGAAGTTGTAAAAATGACAATGAGAAAGTCCAAAGCTCCGAAAAAGCAGTTTTTGATTATCCAACGATAATACTTTTAGGCTCAACCGGGTCTGGCAAGACTGGCGTATCTATTAAGATCGCTAAAGCGATTGATGGTGAAATTATTTCCGCTGACTCTCGTGCGATTTATAAAGGTATGGACATTGGCACCGCTAAGCCCACCAAGGAAGAAATGCAGGGAATCCCTCACTATGCTCTCGATTTGGTCGAACCAGGTGAGCGTTTCACTGTCTCTGACTGGAAAGATTACGCAGAAGAAAAAATCAAGGATATTAAAGCGCGCGACAAAGTTCCGATTATCGTTGGTGGTACCGGCCTCTATATCGATGCGCTAATCTATGATTACCACTTCAAAGGTCCCACCGGTGAAAAAATCGGCGATTTTGAACAAAAAACTTGTTCGGACCGTAACAACATCAAAGGAGACTACCTGATTATCGGCATCAAATGGGATGCGGAGTTACTCCGAGAACGACTTAAAAAACGTCTCGACATCATGTTTTGTGATGAATTATATCGAGAAACTAAAGCATTAGTTAAAAAATATGGTTGGGGTAGTGGCGCTATGAAAAGCGATATCTACGAATACGCCTGGAAATATCTTCAGGGAGAACTGACTCTAGAAGAAGCCAAAGAGCAGTGTTTCTACGAAGATTGGCATCTAGCCAAACGCCAGCTTACTTGGTTTAAGAGAAACAAAAAGATTATTTGGCTCGAACTAGATAAAATTTATCCATACATCATAGAACGTCTAGATGGTATAAAAAAATAAGACACACCTTTTCGGTTTTTTTGATTCGTGCTAAAATATATACAAGATGAGCAAAGAAAATAACACACCAACCGAAAAATTATTTGGCTCCAAAACCCGTGCCAAACTCTTAAAACTATTCTTCGAAAACCCCGAAAAATCTTTTTATGTTCGCGAAATGACTAGAGTAATTGACGAGCAAATCAATTCAGTCCGAAGGGAACTACTCAATCTAGAAAGTATCGGAGTCATCAAAAACGAAACCTTCGACAACAAAGTTTATTACTCGGCCAATAGTAAACATCCATTTTATCGTCCACTCATTGATATTTTTGGTAAAAGAATTGATTCACTCCGTGATCAAGATATCAAAGAAACCACATGGGAAGAATACTCTCGTCCAGTCAAGAATTATTTGAAAGGCCTTATTGTAACCAATCGTTTACCCGGCCAGGACGGCATCGATCTTCTTATTATCGGCAACGACAAGACTAAAAAACTCACGCGTTGGGCCGAAGTTATAGAGAAGAAACAGGGAAAACCTATTAATTATGTCATCCTTTCTCCAGATGATTTCACCTACAGAAAGAGTGTTCACGATAGGTTTATTAGCGACGTATTAGAGATGGAAATCACCGAAATCATTGACCCAGAAAGATTAATAAAAGGATAGGAGTAAAAATGTTTGAAATAGAAAGCAAAGGTCCAGATGATATCATTATCACCACCAAAAAAACCACCATCAAGTTCAATGTCGCCAGCGGCGACATCGATGCCAATCTAAAAGTTGGTGTCATCCATGGTCCTGGCGAATTCGAAATCGGCGATGCCACCATTCGCGGTGTAGCTACCAAGAGCGGCAAGACTATTTACGATGTCGAAATTGGCGGCATTCATACCGGTATTATCGGTGGTATAGCAGAAAATCTCGACGACATAGTCGCTGACATCCTCTGTACTTCCTCTGTTCGCGCCGTCCGCGAAATTGAACCAAGGCTTATCGTCTCAATGGGCAATGTCGACGGTATGGTCTCAGAACTCAAACTTACTGCTCGTACCGAGAAAAAGCTCAAAGTCAAAAACCTCGACTCCCTCCCAGCTACTAAAGAAGTAATAGTATTAAATTAGACTTTGGATGGGTGGTTGCACGGGTTTTTCTGATAGCATAAAAATGATTTAAAATTTTAACACGTATATTCCTGACGGACCCGGCAGGTTCGTCCCGAAGGGGCGGTTCTGCCGGCGTCCCAGCGTATGACGTGCTTAAAATTTTAAGTCCAGCTATCAGAAAAACCTGTGCAACCAGGACCCATCCAAAATAATGATATAATACTAAGTATGAATATCTTATATATTATACTTATTCTTCTAATCGTGGTGGGGTCGGTGATTTTGCACGAGCTAGCTCATGGAGCTGTCGCCTACTGGCTCGGAGACCATACCGCGAGAGACGCCGGTCGCCTAACTTTTAACCCAATCAAGCATATTGACCCCTACATGTCTATCTTGGTACCAGTTGTTTTATATCTGCTCAATGCCCCTGTTTTTGGTGGTGCCAAGCCTGTACCGATAGATACGCGTAATCTTAAATGGGGTGTTTGGGGCATGGCGCTTGTCGCTATCGCCGGACCTTTTACTAATTTTCTTCTAGCATTCATCTGTTTTTTGATCGGTCATTTTTCCGGGCTCGTTTATGGCGTCGGTGGAGATGTTTGGCAGTTTATTTTTGTAGAATTAGTCTATGTGAATCTCGGTTTTCTCTTGTTTAATCTTATTCCAATCCCGCCGTTAGACGGCTCACGTGTCCTATATGCTATCTCTCCTGATGGGGTACGCAATGTCTTGCAAAACATGGAACGCTATGGCTTTATCGTTGTCTACGCTTTGATCCTCATCCTCGGTGAAGTCTTCTCGCATCTGATGGTGAGCGGCATGGATGGCATTTTGAACTTCTTCTACTTCATAGTAGGGATGTAAGATGCCAGTAGTTTTATGAGCATAAAGCAAACCCGAGAGAGTTTTTAGAAAATTTAGGAAATTATCTCATGCGAGCCGTGAAGACAGCCGCGAGACAAGAGTAATTTCCGTTAAAAATTTTCCAAAAAATCTCTCGGCGTGAAGCGTAGACGCGAATAAAACTACTGGCATCTTACCACCTAAAGTGGTATAATAAAGCTAAGTCCTGCTAGCAGCATGATTTTCCTGAATAATCATGTTATAGGGATTTCGTGGCTTACACCCGTGGGTGTATCGCATAAGATTTTACCCACCTTGTATATATTACGGGGAAAACAGGCTAGCAGGACCAAGGAGTGGGTATGAAGCAAAGAATCCGAGTAGTAGGTATAATTAAACAGGATGATGGCATCCTAATTATGAAGCAAAGCCGCGGTCGCAGTGAAGGCCCGGTTTTTTGGGAACTTCCGACTGGCAAGATTAAGTTCGGTGAACAACCAGAAGAAGCTATGGCGAGAGCTCTAGACGAATACGTCGGTTTGACTGCTTCTGCTGTCCACTTGAAAGATGTCATTACCTTTCTTGCTCCCGAGGGCTCTAGTCAGCTTAGCAATCTTTATATTGTTTACGAGCTAGCCATTAATGAAAAAGCCAAGCCAACTCCTCGCGACAGGTATACTGCTTATAAGTTTATTAAAGATCTTTCCTCATCCAATGTCCATCTGGCAGAGACTACCTTAACGGTTCTCGAAATCGAGGAGGGGAAGGTTCATGCCGAGCATGTCTCTCCTCGTGACACCGCCAACGCTATTACTATCAATGTCGACGGCGCCTCTCGTGGCAATCCTGGCCCTTCCGGTATTGGGTATTGTATCCATGATCACGCTGGTCAAATTATCGAAAAAAATGGCGAATTCATTGGTTTTGCTACCTCTAGAATGGCCGAATATTATGCTATGCGAAAGGGCGTAGATCGCGCCATCGAGTTAGGGTATAAGACGGTCAAGTTTGTTTCGGATAGTCTAATGGTGGTCAACCAATTAAATGGCATTTTTAGCATCAAAAACCAGGACATCTCCCCGATTTATACTGATATCGAACAGAAGCTTAAACAATTTGACGCGGTTTCTT
The DNA here is from genome assembly GCA_017516075.1 of Candidatus Saccharimonadota bacterium. GTDB lineage: Bacteria > Patescibacteriota > Saccharimonadia > Saccharimonadales > Saccharimonadaceae > Nanosyncoccus. The sequence goes on along the minus strand of JAFWDS010000013.1, from coordinate 18,828 downwards.
TTGTGCACGTTTCGCGCTCCAACAACACTATAGCCGATTCAGAAGCAAATATCGCCATAGATAAGATTCTCAAGAAGTAATCTTTACAATTATTCGTCCTGTGATATAATTATCGTAGAGCCAGAAAGATGGTCGCTTTTTTTAAAAAAGAGGAAAGTCCGGGCAACACAGAGCATGGTAGTCGCTAACGGCGACCGTCCGTAAGGATAGGGAAAGTACCACAGAGACAATACCGCCATGTGCTCTATTTAGAGTGCATGGTAAGGGTGAAAAGAGTGAGGTAAGAGCTCACAGTGCATTGTAGCGATACGATGCAGCGGCAAACCCTACCTGTTGCAAGGAGTGCTAAGTACCCTGGCTCGGGGATGCACGCTTACCGCTCGAGCGCTATAGCAATGTAGCGTCTAGATAGATGGCCATCGGTCTCTTTAGAGATTACAGAACCCGGCTTATTGAAGGCTCGAGTTTACGAGAGAAAAAGAAAAACTCGTTTTTCTTTTTCAGAGTAAACGAAGAGACGCACTTTGTGTGGCTCAATTTATCAAAAATCCACCGCTTCAAACGGTGGATTTTTGTGTCGGCTACAGCGGAATCATTGATAAAAATAGAGCCAGTTCATTTTGATTAACCTTATTAGAAGTAGTTTTAGAAAGGTAGCCTATTAAAGAAGAAAATGCTAGCAAGATGGTTTCTGTGTTATAATGAATTGAAATAATAATTAAGGGGATTATCGTGTCAGAAAAGCTCAACAACAATACCGAACAGGACTCAAACAATCGAGATGCCGAGGCTGAATATCCTCCTTTTGATCCCGAAGCCGCTCAACGAAAGAGAGTCGAATATCAGTCCTCTCATCAGACTACTATCAATCCCCTAGCATTTAATAGTCTTCAAGCTAGACGAGTCGATCGCGCAACAATTGCTAAACAATTTGCAGAACAGAGATCGGCGCGCGAAGAGGAGCTACGTAGGGAAGAGGAAGAAACTAAGCTACGACGGGAAAAAGCCAAACAGGAAGCGCAAGAGCGTGAGCAGGAATTACTCCGGACGGATATGTCTCAGGCGCGAAGTCATTTCGAGAGAGCAAAAAACGAGCGGTTAAAAAATCAAAGGACACAAGAAATAGTAGAAAAGGATTTAAATTCTCGCCTGCTCAGCATAGATGATTTGGAAATCGGAGTTTTGTCCGGCGATTCGGGTATTTCAAAACGCACTATTCTTTACGAAGACGACGAAATAACCATCTATGACCTAAAAGGATTGCCATATACTATGCTTACGACAACAATAGATTACAGAAGAGCCAACAAAGAAGCTCTTGACCGAGGCGAAAAAATACCCGATAATATAGGCATCGAAACCTATCAAGAGTTGATGAACAACCCAGCCATATGGGTAGAGCGACAGGATCAAGCCGAGAACGTTACCGGTTTTGGGACCAGGGCAGCAAATGCGCGTGGTGATGTTATGTCATGTTCATTTCATAATTCCGATACCAACAACAAAGGCTTTGTTGGCGATTCGCCTAACTCGCCACACGATTTAATATATGGATTTGAAAACGTAAAAGCAGACTCAATTATCAGTATTCATAATCAAGACGGTGGAACGAGCAATACATCAGGCAAAAGTGATACTCTATTAGATGAAAGCAAATTAGACATAGTTGGAGCAATCCAGGGCGGTAATAGAGTTGCCTATAACGAAGTGCTATTGAGACGCTATTCTGAAAATGGCATACCGAAAAGACCAGATTATATAGTTGTTACTAATGGAAGGATTTCTGAGGCTGCACTCCGACATGCTAAATATTTTGATATCCCAATCGTGAATATAGAGGAATCAATTTATGACGAAAAACAAAAAAACAGAGGCAAAGCGCTAATTGAATCAATCGATGAAAATGACGAATACTTAGATTGTTATAAAAAAATTGCAGAAATACGCAGCATGGACTATTATCAAGGTGCCATCTCGTTGCCAAAAAATACCAGAGATATTAGTGCTAGCTCGGAGGATTACAAGCGCATAGCAACAATCGAGTCTTCCAAACGTATAGATTATCTCAAAAAAACCATCGAAGAAATCACTGAGAAATTGGAGTTCAATTTGGAAAATGAGAATACTAGCTTACCTGAAACCCCGGAAGAGTTTAGTCCGAATAGCTTTCAAGTCTCATTATATGACGCATCTCGACAAGAAGCTAACAGCGATGGTCTCGTTTCGAAACATTCTAATCAAGGTCCGAATAGCTCAATCAGCGTTTCTTTCGTCCCTAAGAAAGAGTTTATGAAAGTTGAAACTATTGTGTCCGAGGATCAAGACAGCGAATTTTACCATGCACTTGAGCCAACAATTCGAAAATACCCAGAAACCCTACAAGAATATCGTTCTACCCAGAAAAATAACAAAGCTTCATAGGCACGACCTAAAAAAAAGGAATCGCGGAAAAAACTAGACCACCAACAAAAACCCATCGTTTAAGGCGATGGGTTTTTATAGTAAGATTTATAAATTATTTGTTCGATTTCTTCTCAGCACGTGCTTTTGGAGTTTCGATTAATCCCTTTTTCTTCAAAGTACGTAGCGCGTGGGTCGAAACGTTGCATTTAACTTTTTGGCCATTAATTACCAAAGTTCTCTTACTCACGTTCGGCTTAAACACCTTGCGGGTGTGCCTCTGGGAGAAGGAAACATTGTGACCATACATCTTGCCTTTTCCAGTAATTTCACAAATCGCCATTTTATTTCTCCTTCACAGTATTTACAATTGCTTTGAATGCTTCAGGATTATTCACGGCAAGATCAGCGAGAACTTTGCGGTCAAGATTGATATTCTTGGCCTTGAGCCCCGCAATCAACTGAGAGTAGGAAAGACCAAGCTCTCTTGATGCGTTATTGATACGCGTAATCCAGAGCGCGCGCAAATCGCGTTTGCGATTACGACGATCTCTGTAGCTATATTGCAAAGACTTAATCACGCCCTGTTTACCAAGACGGAAACTGCGACGACGATAATGCTGCATCCCCTTGGTTTTTTGTAACAACTTCTTGTGTTTCGCGTGCGCCGCGACGCCTCTTTTAACTCTCATGACTAAACCCCCAATGCTTTCTTAACGTTTTTAGCAATTTTGCCATCGATAGAAGCGGAAGTTTTCATATTGCGCTTCCTGGCTTTAGATTTTTTGGCGAGAATATGATTCCCGAATGCCCGTTCGCGCACCAATTTACCAGAACCAGTAACCTTGATACGTTTCGCGGTACCTTTATGCGTCTTCAACTTCGGCATAATAGATTTCCTTTCTTTATAGTTGATATTTCCCCCAGAATGTGCAACCAGTAAGCCTTGGAAGTAGGAAATTACTTCTTTCGTACTTGCGCTGATAGGTTTCGTCCGTTCATTTGCGGTTTACTCTCAATCACGATACCCTCGCCTAAGAGACCGATAACTTTATTAAGCAAGTCATTTCCAATCTCTTTGTGAGCCATCTCGCGACCGCGGAAGATAATTAAAATCTTTACTCTATCTCCGTCGTCCAGGAATTCACGCATTTTACGAACTTTGATGTTAAGGTCGTTATCTGAAATTTTGAGACCAATCTTCATTTGTTTAAGCTCGGACTGCTTTTCGCGAGCCTTTTTGCGATTTTTGGCTTCTTCTTTCATCTTTTGATATTGGTATTTACCCCAATCGATGATTTTAACGACCGGCGGATTAGCATTGGCAGCTATTTCTACCAAATCCACTCCCTGTTCATTCGCAAGAAGTTGGGCTTCGCGACTAGACATAATGCCTAGCTGCTCCCCAGACGAACCGATGACGCGGACCTCATGATAACGAATCTCTCCATTTAGTCTAGTCCGTGATAAATTTTTTATAGTAGTCCTTTCTTCTCTTGAATTAACCTGTTATCAATTATATCAAAACCCTCCCCAAGAGTCAAGAGGGAATTGCCAGTTTTATTATTGCCGTTTTCGGAAGGTCAAAGCCTCCGCCAAATGATTCTGTTTGACGATCTCAGCGCCCTCCAAGTCGGCAATCGTCTGCGCAACTTTAATGGTTTTAAAATATGCTCTTGCTGACAAACTAAGTCTTTCCGAAGCATCCGCCAGCAATTTCTCAGCGCAAGGCTCGAGCTTCAAAAGCTTTGAAACTTCAAACGAAGAAAGGGAACTATTATACACTCCACTTCGCCCATAACGTCGCCTTTGGCGCTCGATTGCCTCTGTTATGGTATTTTTTACAACAGTATGTTCGTCTGATGTCGCAGGCGCATTTTGCCTCAAATCTTGATTTGCGACTTTCTCAACCTCTACGTTCATATCAATACGATCAAACAAAGGCCCAGAGAGCTTTTTCTGATAGTTCTGAATCTGCGTTTCCGTACACTTGCATTCATGCGTAGGGTCACCGAGATACCCACAAGGACAGGGATTCATCGTCGCAACCAACATAAAATCCGCCGGATAAGTAGATTTGCGGTTCGCGCGCGAAATCGCAATTGTTTTATCCTCTAATGGTTGTCGCAATGTTTCGAGCACCGAGCGTGCGAACTCTGGAATCTCATCTAGAAACAGAATACCCTTGTGCGCCAAAGAGATTTCACCGGGATTAGCCCCTGCTCCTCCACCAATGATTGATGTCGCACTCGCCGTGTGATGTGGATTCCTAAACGGACGCTCCTTAATTATTTCGTCTGTCGCTATTCCGGCTATAGAGTAGAGTTTGGTGATATCGACCATTTCTTCTGGTGTTAGATCCGGCAAAAGATTAGCAGAGGCTTTAGCTAGTAAGGTTTTGCCAGCACCCGGTGGCCCAGAAATTAAGATATTATGATGTCCAGCAATTGCAATTTGCATCGCTCTTTTGGCTAGCTGTTGACCACGAATATGGTCGAGCAGCACCATATTGATATCATCGCTAGTTGCACGACTCGGCATCTCGTGGCTCGCAGTAGCCAGCCCCGCCTGCTTCTTTAAAAATAAATATAGCTCTTGTAGCGTGTTGACGCCATAAATAGTAGGACCGCTAACTAGAGACGCTTGCGGCAGGTTTGCTTTTGGTACGAAAATCTCTTTATAGCCGGCTTTTTTTGCGACCTCAACGATATTAATAATACCTCTGACTGGCCTTATAGCGCCATCGAGAGATAATTCGCCCACAAATAGATGATCCCTCACGTCACTTTTGAGTAGCTGTCCAGACAAAACCAAAACATTCAGAGCAATCGGTAGGTCCAAATATGCACCATCCTTCTGTAGTTCCGCCGGCGCCAAACTAATAGTGACTTTTTTATCCGGAAAACTAAACTCAGAATTCACTAGTGCACTGCGCACTCGATCCTTTGCTTCGTTAATTGTTTTGTTTGCCATGCCCACAATATTGAAAGCTGGAAGCCCACGATTCATATCTCCCTCGACTTCAACCAGCCTTCCTTCAAAGCCGTAGGGAATTGCTGAATGTATTTTTGATATCATGCGCTACATTTAGCATGGTACTTCAAAAACTTCAACCCTAATTCATGAATTATTGGAACATAAACGTTTTGCTAACAACAAAAAACATAACAGGTTACACATTCTGCTTGTGGAAAACTTGGCAAAATTGTACAAAAAAAGTATCAAAAAAGTGTTGACATTAGCATTTTTTCGCGTTATTATAGAGATAGCTTTTGAATAAAAAAATTATTCAAAAGGTCAAAACAAAAAATTAGCCAAAATAACTCCACACTCTACAATAAGACCGGTTTTCCTCGCAGTTACCGGTCTTATTCTATTGGGCTAAACTTTTCTTTAAAAGAAAAGTTTAGCAAAAGAATCTTATTATGAAAACTAAATCGGAAGTGAATTCTGATTTAGTTTTTATTTATAAACAAAAATCGTTTTGGGATTGACTTCCAAAACGATTTTGAAGTTAAATTAACCCACTGAACGCTATTATATTGACGTAATTTCGTTAATAAAACCCGTCAGATTGGTGATTTCTTTGAATAAAGCGCATCCTGCGGGACGCTATTTATTAGATAAAATGCTTCAGATGGGTATTTTCTCCGTGCGAAGCGCGTCTTATGGACGAGTGAGCACAAAAAAATGCCCAGATGGAGCATTTTAGCAATAAATCGGTGGTGGAGCTGGCGGATACTGCCTCCGCGTCCGAAACATCACTGGGTCACAATTCTACGCACATAGTCTTCTGTTTTGTCTTGGCGTATATCATCAGCTGCAGAAAACGAAACTAATGAAAGCCATGGCTATATTTTCGAGTTATTTCTCGCCAATTAAACAACCTTAATCTCGTTGTATGATAATCCCAAACCTACGAAATCTTAGTCTGAGATCAGCCTATAAAATCAAACTAGGCATAAGCTGGCATGTAAGCAACATGCGCAGTTTTCGTGTTTTTAGCACTTATTAATACTTACGGTATTTAATCGGTGCGCCTTGTAACTGTTAATATCCCGTCTAAGCTATGATCAGCCCCAACTGTTGTTAATTTTACCATAACTTCTTACAAAACACAATAGCAATCATTCAATTCTATATTCGCTCGCGCTTCGCTGCACGCTGGGAAAGTTTTAATGGAATTTTTAACGGAAAATTTGCTCGTCTCACGGCTGTCTTCACGGTTCGCGAGTCAAATTTTCCTAAATTCCATTAAAACTTTCTCAGGCTTGCTCAATGCTCGCTCACATTAGAATTGAATTATTGCTAATATATTGTTGTAAAAAACACAACAAAACGAACAACTATTTAGAACAGGGAATATATAGAGTCAATGTTGTAAATATTACATCGATAAAATTGAACAAATCTATTGATTTTTTTAGCATAATATGCTACGATAAAAGCAGTCGAGATGACTAAACAAAAACGTAAAAACAAAGGAACCTTAATAAAATGAAACTTGAAAAAACGTAATACTTGGCGGGCGAAAAGGTAATTTCTAGCCATAAATTACAACAATAGGAATTACCTAGAGCTCCGCTAAATCTATCCAAAAGATAGAAAAGCGTAGAGCGCGTTAGCAAATCTTTCACTAGCACCTTCTTTAAAATAAACCAGAGTGGAAGGAAACACTAACAAGGACATTTGCTTCACCTTGCGTGAAGCGGTCAAAAAGGGAAAGGCGGACCAGGGCTCAGGTCAATAGTTAAGATTTAAGTGCCGGATAGCCCCCGCCTCCCTCCAAATCATTCAACCATAAATAAATTACTTGGGGGATCAAATCAGTTGTGTTATAATGAAGTTATGAAGCATAACCGCATTATCTACACTATCAGCATAGTAGGACTCGCAGCTTTGATACTAATGCTAAATGTTACTTCTCCGACGGAAATAGGCCCGTTCGGAGTTTTATTATTTTTTACAACAATCTATATCGTTACTTTCGGAATCATGACACTGCTTTGGCAGGCATTTTCTCGCATGGCCTTCAAAAAATCTGCCACCAGACCAAAAGACTACCTGTATTCTGCGGTACTAGCCTTTGGCCCGATTATGCTGATGATGGCAAGATCCTTTGGTGCAATCAATCTGTGGACAATCAGCCTAATCGTGTTTTTCATAATTTTGGCAGAATTTTTAGTCATGAAACGCGCATAGTGTGATACAATAAGCATATGGATAATAATAGCGGAGGTAAAAAAAGCGACGGAATGCAGTTTTTTTCTGCTGGCGCCGGTGTTGCCGACGAAAATATCAACACAAATCCTTCCGAAGAAAACCTTGATTTATCAAATTGGTCTCCAGAAAACGCTAAACCAAACGCTCCATTAACCCCAGAAATTCCCACTAACAAAAATCAAGAAATTGGTAGCACGGCCTTATCTGTACCTCTAGAACCAACCAATAACGCCATAGAGCCTCAAGAAAACGACCAGCATCTAGGTGAAGTCGTAGAACTTATGCCGCCAGGGATAAATACCGAAGAGCAGAGTGCGCCATATCCAGACGAAATAACCAAAATTCTCCAAGATGATAAATTGTCAGACAAGGAATTAAAAAGCCTCGAAAACAAGATAAAAGAGATTGATCCAAAGGTGTTAGATGACATGGTCAACGAGATACGAGAAAACCCACAAAAAGGAGTACTATCATGACCCGCCGTACCTGTTTTAGTATTTTTTACAACAGCAAAATCCGTGTTAATTTTACAACAATAAGAGGAGCTAACTGAGATGCCAGACACAAGGGTGGTGATTTTGATAATGGTTGTAGCTTTTATCCTACTCATTGCAATAGTTTTTGGTGCCAGAATCTCCAAGCTTCGCAAGAAAAACCGCTACGAACGCAGCCTCAAAATGAAACCGCTCCTAATCCATCTACCTCCAACCACCGATGATATTGACGGAGGAGGCAGAGATAAGCGTGATATCGCCAATGAAGCTATCTCTAAAGCCCAGATTATGTATTCTATTCTTACCTCTACCACCGAAAAAGGTCTCAAAACTCGGCTATATGGTGAGAGACATTTCTCCTTTGAGATTGTCGCTAAAGATAATTTCATCCATTATTACGCTGTCGTTCCGTCTGAACTCACCGAAACCATCAAGCAGGCCATTCAGTCTGCCTATCCTACCGCTAGGATAGAAGAACATCGAGTAGAGAACATCTTCGAAGGCGGCGCAGGCACTAGTGCAGTAGCTGGAGCTGAACTCACTCTTAACAAAGAATATTATCTTCCAATTGCCACCTACGAAGAAACCAAACGAGACGCTTCGCTCGCGCTCCTAAATGCTCTCGGCGGCGTGAGTAAAGGCGAAGGGGCTTCTGTACAAATTTCGTGTCGTCCTGCACAAAAAAATTGGACATCTAAAGGCAAAGAATATGTCAAAAATGTCCAAGAAGGAAAAAAGGTTACTACAGGTGGAGCCTTGTTTGGTCAGCTCGCTATAGATATCATGAGAGCGCCATTCGAGCCGCCAGCAGAGAGAGAAGAAAAGAAAACCGAGGTAGTCACCAATTACAAACAGAGCGAAATCGAAGCTATCAGTAACAAAATGCGCTATCCAGCCTTTGAGACGCTGATAAGGATCGTTGCAAGCTCTAGCTCTGAACCTCGCTCCGCAGCAATTGTTGGCAGTATTGTCTCGGCGTTTTCGCAGTTCAACTCCCCAGAACAAAACGGTTTCAAGGTCAATATGTTAAAAGACCCCAAAAAGCTATCTATTGACTACACTTTTAGATTCTTCCCAGTTGGCATCAAGTCAAACATCCTAAATAGTGTCGAACTCGCCTCTATTTATCACCTACCAGAGCAGAGCTCCATCCCTAGCTCCAACGTCGAGCGCCAGCTCACTAAACAAGTTGACGGCCCAGCCAAACTCGCCACTGAAGGTCTTTTCCTTGGTACGAACGAATTTAGAGGCAACAAAAAGCCAATTTATCTCCAAGAAAAAGATCGTCGTCGCCACATGTACATCATTGGTCAAACTGGTATGGGTAAATCCGTCTTCCTCGAAAACCTTGCCTTTCAAGATATGTGTGATGGTCGTGGTTTTGCCTTTATCGATCCGCATGGTGATGCAGTAGAGGCAATTTTGAAGCGCGTTCCAGAAGAAAGAATCGACGACATCATTTATTTCGACCCATCTGATATCGAGCACCCAGTCGGTATGAATATGTTTGAATTTACCAATGATGACCAGAAAGACTTCATCGTCCAAGAGGGGATCAGTATGCTTCAGTCTCTGTTCGATCCGCAGAACCAAGGCTTCTTTGGCCCTCGTGGTCAACACATGTTCCGAAACGCCGCTCTTCTCCTCATGTCCGACCCGGCTGGTGCCACCTTTATTGATATCCCCCAGTGTTTCACTGACCCAGAGTTTGTTAAATACAAGCTTCAATTCGTCACCGACAAAGCCGTCTACGACTACTGGACCAAAGAGTTCCCAGCCTCCCAGAAATCCAGCGATTCCGGTGAAGTTACTACTTGGTTTGCATCTAAATGGGGCCCATTCATCGCCAACACTATCATGAGAAACACTCTAGGACAGGTCAAATCCGGCTTCAACATCAGGGAAATCATGGATAATAAAAAAATCTTCCTCGTCAACCTTTCCAAAGGCAAACTCGGTGACATCAACTCCAATCTTCTCGGTATGATTTTCGTGATGAAATTCCAACAAGCCGCTATGAGCCGCCAAGATATGCCAGAGGACGAGCGCCAAGATTTCTGTCTTTATGTTGACGAGTTCCAAAACTTTGCTACAGATAGCTTTGAATCTATTCTCTCTGAGGCCAGGAAATACCGCCTTAATCTTATTGTCGCCAATCAGTTCATGACCCAGCTCACCGAGAAAATCAGGGAAGCGCTTCTAGGTAACGTTGGTACGATTGTTTGCGGTCGTATTGGTGTCACAGACGCTGAACTCATGGTTAAAGCCTTTACTCCCACCTTTACCGCCGAAGATCTCACTAAAACTCCAAACTTCGCCTCCGTAGCCAAGGTCATGATGTTTGATATGCCATCTGCGCCATTTACTATGAGCCTCCCGCCCTACGACTTTATGGGCAAACCAAACGATGAGCTCATGGAAAACCTCAAGGTTTACTCCGCCACCAAATACGGCAAATCTCGTGCCGACGTAGAAAAAGAAATTGAAGACCGCTGGAGCACCGCAGAACGCGCTAAGGCGGCCGCAAATGTGGAAGACGCTAATGAGTCCATCTTTGAGCCTAAAACCGCTCCTACGCCCCAAAATTCAAGCGAGGGAGGGTTTTTAGACGGCTGGTTAAATCAGCAAAACGATTGACATGGCAAAAACACTATTAGGCAATTTCTGAGCATAAATAGCCTCTCCGACAGTCATAATTACAACAGTTACGGACGAGAATCTGATACTGAAATATCAGGGCGAGTCCGCCTAATCTGTTGTAATTTTGACGATCGCGAGAGGCGTAAAGCGAAGAAATTGTTTAATAGTGTTTTATCAGGTGCACAATGAACCGCGAATAAATCACCTATTTAACATCTTAAATACTTGATTTTTAACGTTTAAGGTGTATAATAGATAAAGACAAAATTAAGAAGAGGTAAAAATGACAGATAAAGCGGGAGAATATGACTCGTCAGAGATTCGAGTGCTCGAAGGCCTCGAACCTGTTCGTCTGCGTCCTGGTATGTATATCGGCTCTACCGGTTATGACGGCTTACACCATCTTATCAAGGAAATCGCAGATAACTCCATCGATGAAGCCATCGCGGGCTTCGCTAGCAAAATAGACATCACTATCTTAAACGACGGCGGCATCCGTATAGACGATAACGGTCGTGGTATCCCTGTAGATATCCACCCAAAAACTGGCAAATCTACTCTAGAGACAGTGCTCACTGTGCTCCACGCCGGTGGTAAATTCGGTGACGGCGGTTATAAGGTGTCCTCTGGTCTCCACGGTGTCGGCTCAAGCGTAGTAAACGCTCTATCCACCCACATGATTGCCGAAGTTTACAGAGACGGCAAGACCCATCACATCGAGTTCGACGTCGGTAAGCCGACTATGGAACTTCAGGTTACCAAGGGTTCTCCGCGCGACTCTGGCACCTCTATCACTTTTTACCCTGATCCTTCTATCTTTAAAGAGACTACAACTTTTGATTTTAACTGGGTCTCTAGCTATGCTCGCCACCAAGCCTATCTGACCAAAGGTATCCTCATTACCGTCAAGGATGAACGCACTGGCGAAAAAGAGTCATTTTACTTCGAGGGCGGCATCAAAAGCTATGTCAAACGCCTCAATAACGGCAAAGAGGTCATCTCTGACGACATCTTTTATGTCGACAAACAAGTTGGCGATGTTGGCGCAGAGATTGCCTTGCAATACAACGATACATACACCGAAATCATGAAACCCTTCGCTAACAACGTTCTCACCCCAGATGGCGGTATGCACGTAGTTGGTTTCAGAACCGGTATGACCCGTACTGTCAATGACTACGCTAGGAAAAATGGCCTGCTCAAAGAGAAAGACGACAACCTCACTGGTGACGACATCAAAGAAGGTCTCACCGCTGTTATCTTGGTCAAACTCCCAGATCCGCAGTTCGAAGGTCAGACCAAAAACAAGCTTGGCAACCCAGAAGTACGCGGTATTGTCGATAAGATAGTGACAGAGTATTTCGGCTATTATCTCGAGGAAAACCCCGCTATCGCCAAGAAAATCGTGAATAAAGCCACTCTAGCCGCTCGCGCTCGCAAGGCTGCTCGCGCCGCTAGAGATAACGTCATTAGGAAAGGTGCCTTTGAAGGATTGAATCTCCCTAGTAAATTGGCCGATTGCTCCAGTCGCAACAGGGAAGATTGTGAACTCTTCATCGTAGAGGGTAACTCCGCTGCTGGTTCCGCCAAGGAAGGTCGCAATCCTCAGATTCAAGCTATCTTACCTTTAAGGGGTAAAGTCCTAAATACCGAGCGCGCGCGTCTCGATAAAATGCTCGCCAATCAAGAGCTCGTTTCTCTTATCAAAGGCCTTGGCGTAGGTATCGGCGAACAGTTTAATATCGATGGTCTCCGTTACGACAAAATCATCTTTATGACCGATGCCGACGTCGATGGTCTCCATATTGCTACCCTTCTCATGACCTTCTTTTTCCGCTATATGCCTCAAGTCATCGAAGAGGGCCATGTCTATCTGGCGAAGCCGCCTCTATTTGGCTTGATTAAGGGCACCGGTAATACTCGCAAGATTGATTACGTTTACGACGAGGTCGCTCTCGAGAATAAGCTATCCGAGAAAATTGAAGAGAGAAAAAAAGCTGGCACCAAGATCGACGAGTCTCAAGAAAGATTCAAGCAAGCCGGTTACACCGCTCAGCAACGTTTCAAGGGTCTTGGCGAAATGGACGCCAAGCAACTCTGGGAGACCACCATGGACCCAGAGAACCGCATTTTAGTGAAAGTTCACGTCGAAGACGCCGAAAAGGCCGACGCTGTGTTTACAAAGTTAATGGGAGACCAAGTCGAACTCCGCAAAAACTTCATCCAAGCCGGCGCCGCATCTGTTAACCTTGATGATTTGGACTTCTAAGGAGGAACTATGGAAGATGACAAGAGTAACAACAATGACAAAGGGGCGGAGGCTCTCGACGGACCTGAGGGAATTCGGAGCGCGTCCGTCGGAGAGGTAGCGCCGGCCGCCCGTGGCGACGGGCCGGCCGGACGCGGCCCGAAGGTCGACGAGAGCTCCGCCCAAGATGGCATCGAGATTAAACCTGTCGAGCACACCATGGAGGACTACTTCCTCCGCTACTCGATGTCGGTCATCGTCGACCGTGCTTTACCTGACGTCCGCGATGGTCTCAAGCCTGTAAATCGCCGTATCCTCTACACCATGAACAAAAACGGCTGGAAAGCCCCTCACGCTACGGTGAAATCCGCTCGTATCGTCGGTGACGTCATGGGTAAATACCACCCTCACGGCGATTCATCTATCTATATGGCGATGGTCAATCTCGCTCAACCCTGGAAGATGCGCTATACTCTTATCGAAGGCCAAGGTAACTTTGGTTCGATGGACGGAGATGAACCAGCCGCTTACCGTTACACCGAAGCTCGCATGGACAAAGTCGGTGCCGAGCTCCTTACCGATATCGAGAAAGACACCGTAGATTTCCGTGATAACTTCGATGGTACCGAGCAGGAGCCAGTGGTCCTTCCTGCCGCTCTCCCTAATATCCTTCTTAATGGTCAGATGGGTATCGCTGTCGGTATGGCCACCAATATTCCACCTCACAACCTCGGAGAATTGGTCGACGCTACCGTTGCCCAAATTGACAACCCAGATATTACCCTAGATGAACTGATGAAACACGTCAAAGGCCCAGATTTCCCAACCGGTGCCGAAGTTTACGGCGGTAGCCCAATGAAACAAGCCTACGCCACAGGAAAGGGCTCGGTCATCATCCGCGCCGTCACCAATATTGAAGAGCGCAAGAACGGTCGTTACAACATCGTTATTACAGAGGTACCATACGGCATGAGCAAAGAGGGCTTTATTGAGAAAGTCCGTGAGCTCGTCCTCTCTAAAAAGCTTGACCACATCGCCGATGCTCGCGATGAATCCGCCAGAGGTAAAATCCGCATCGTTGTAGAGCTCAAAAAAGACGCCTTCCCCAAGAAGATTCTAAATCAACTCTTTAAGCTCACCCCGCTTCAGACTTCTTTCCATTACAATATGCTTGCATTAGTTGACGGGGTCCAACCTCGTATCCTCGGTCTCAAAGAGATTCTCGCTGAGTTCATCAAACACCGCCAGGTCGTCACACGTCGTCGTACCGAGTTTGAGCTAAAGAAAGCCAAAGAGCGTGCCCATATCTTAGAGGGGTTAAAGATTGCCCTAGATAATATCGACGAGGTAATCAAGGTCATCCGTTCATCTTATGATGACGCCGATCAGCAACTCATGAAGCGTTTCGGTCTCTCTGAAATTCAGGCTAACGCTATCTTGCAGATGCAGCTTCGCCGTCTCCAAGGTTTGGAGCGTGACAAGATTGAGGACGAATTGAAGCAACTCCACGATTTAATCAAGAAATTAGAGGCTATTCTCGCTGATGAGAAGGAAATCCTCCGCGTCATCAAGGAAGAACTCCTCGCCCTGAAGGAAAAATACGGCGATGAGCGCCGCTCCAAGATTATCAACCACGAAGTTGGCAAATTCTCCGAAGAAGAACTTATTCCAGAGGAAGAAAGTGTCATCTTACTCACCGCCGAGAATTACATGAAACGCGTCCCTCAAACAGACTTCCGTAAGCAAAACAGAGGTGGCAAGGGCAAACGCGGCATGACTACCAAGGAAGAAGACGTTATCGCGCAGATTCTCACTGCTAATTCTCACGACTATCTGTTATTCTTCACCAATCAGGGTAGATTATTCCGCATGAAAGCCTACGAAGTCCCACAAGCTTCTCTAGCCGCCAAGGGCACCGCCGCTGTCAATATGCTCAATATGCATCCAGAGGAGAAAATCACCTCTATCATCAAGCAAGGTGATGCAGGTAGCGATGGCTATCTCTTTATGGCTACCAAGAAGGGCACCATCAAGAAGTCCGCTATCAAAGATTTCTATAATGTCCGCTCTAATGGTCTTATCGCTATCAAGCTAGACGCTGGTGACGAACTTCGCTGGGTCAAAGAGACGACAGGAGAGAACGATATTGTGATTTCTACCTCTGCTGGCCAGGCGACTAGATTTAACGAAAAAGAGGTACGCGCTATGGGCCGCTCTGCCATGGGTGTCAGAGGTATGCGTCTCCGTCCGAAAGATGAAATCGTCGGTATGGACGTCATCACCGACCCAAATCAGAAACTCATCGCTGTTTCAGCCAATGGTTACGGTAAAGCTACCCTAGTTTCCAACTTCCCGCCTCATAAACGTGGTGGTGTCGGTATCAAGGTTGCCGTGGTGACCGCGAAAACTGGCCCAATCGTCGCTGTTCATACCCTAGATCCACTTGCTAAAGAGGTGATTATGATGTCCACCAAGGGTCAAGCTATCCGCGTCGCTATGAAAGAGATTCCAACTCTAGGCCGCGCCACTCAGGGCGTCCGCATCATGAAGATGAGCGAAGGCGACACAGTTGCCTCTATCGGTATTGTCCTCCCAGAAGAAGATTCTTCCGAGGACGATAAAACAGATAAGACTGCCGACAAGCCAGGGAACGACAAACCTGCCAAATAGCTTAGAAGCATGAAAAAGACCACGCATTTGCGTGGTCTTTAGGATTAGAATCTTACCTTGTTCGGATACCAGATTTCGATACCCCCAAACTGCGCAATTTCACCGAAAGTGAAAACCATAAGCCAATCCATATGGGATGGATGAAACTCATAGATGCTGCCAGACTTGGTTTCCGCATAGAACATCCTATCATCTTTTTTGACTTTTTTCAGCCAAGACGTCCTGACGCAATTGCAGTACTCCTCGTCAATAGGAATTGCTCCTTCCAGCATGATGCTTTCGGGAGGTAGTTCACATTCGGTTTTCTCGGTACTGCGCATGAAAGCGGCCAGGCTCTTCATAATCTCTGTGTACTTTCCTTTGTCAATTTGATTCGTAGGTAATAATCTCCATTTTGTGACTTCACCTTTTGATTTCCCCATACTTACCCCCTTTGAGTCGTACTTGTAAACTGTCACTATCCATCTTGTTACTATGCTTTGCTAGATTCTAAATGTTCTCACCTCGGTGCCACATCAGGTCAAACCTAATAACCTAATTATAGCACAAAACAACAAAAAAGTCAAGCATAATAGGCATGAAAAAGGGCCGCATCATAAGACGCGACCCTCTTTTGACTCAGAAAGGATTAAAACGACTCAACGCTTATAAAGTCAGTAATAGGCGGGAGAAGAGTACAATATGTCCTTACGAAACCCATAGCTTTACACTCAAGCATTTTAGTACGTGCTTCCGAAATACCTAACACTTTTGCGATTTCTCCTAAGGTCAGACATCTTTTATCTGCCTCTACAAACCCGCAGCTCATACTGAGAATCTTAATGAGCCTCTCGGAATCCGATTTACGACCTCTGACGTTATCAATAATTGAATAAACATGTCCGAGAAATTCGTAGAATTGCCTGTAGTCTGTAGTGATGCTGAAATTTACATTATCTTCTTCATAACGGTTAAATGGGTTCCTCAGGTTTTCGAGATGCTCAATATATTCAAGCACCACATTTCCAGCTTCCGCAGCGGAGGAGTTGTGAATAAAAACACGCTTATAGAAGCGTGAAATCTTCCGCGCCATTTCGATATGAATATCTATCTTACGAAGATGCTCATACCTGCCATCCTGGTATATAGGGTTATCGTAGTAGACGATATCGTGCCGTATGAAGCCTGCTTCATCAAGAGCGCGAATTGACGCTTTTAACCAGACAGCTCCACTATCAAATGGTACTCCAATTGCAGTATTACGAAAAGCTTCGCGTCTAACCACAGATACCAAATCCTCGAGAGACCATCCCTTTGTCTTCATCCTCTGCTTAATCTGAGCGCGTGTACGCGGATCAAGATTAAGCTCCTTCAGATCCTTCAGCTCCGTTGCCTTTCTTACCAATTTCTTCACCTTCCTCTCAAACGATATAAAGCTCTCACAATCTATATCAAACTAGACATAGTCTAGGTATAACAGGGATTAATAATCCTTTCTTAATCTATAAATGTGCTCACCTCTGTGCCACATCAGGTCAAACCTAATAACCTAATTATAGCACAATATACTAAAAAAGTCAAGCACAACAGAGATATATAAACCCAAAACTCCGCCCCTGTCGCAAAACGCTTATGACACCAAAATGACTAGGTGGGGGGTTGAAGTTTTTCTTGATCTGTGCTTATACTCCTCTAAATTAAATTTAACAGAGGAGAATTATGAAAAAAATCCCCATACTTTTTTTATCAATTTTAATATCTGGACTGCTGCTTGCGCCTATCAAGCCAACTTCGGCTATGATGGAAGCCAGAGGCACTACCTGGTGGACAGTAGAGGAATTGCTTGATTTTTACCAAGAAGTCGAACAAGAAAAAGAAGAGGAATGCGGTGACAACCAAGATTGCAAGATGGATTTTAGTTTCAGTATGTACGAAAAAGGTCCAAAATACAGCGCTCTAGACAGCTTCATGCAGGGTCAATTTTGGATCACTTCGGTAAATCCGGCCGAAGAAACCATCAAGGTCCTGTTTTTCGATGAAGATATGATGCTAAAACAGATGGGTATAGAAGAGAAATTAGAGCTCGAGCACCTCTATATCGCTTGGTTTGAGAACTGGAAAGCTCAGGTTTACAACGGAGATTACGAGCACTTCTATGACGGCTATATGGAAGGTCTTCGCAAGACGTATGCTGGCATTTCCTCTATCGATGGTCCAAATTGGATTTCGGCTTGGCAAGAGGTAGAGCTCTCTGTAGCTGGCTCGCATCTCGTTGAAAATACACAAGGAATCATCACTTTCTCTGTCTTTGCAGAACATAATATGTTTAACGCCCAGGGAAGCACTAATTATCTGAGCTGTCTCAGGGAACCAGATTACTCTTATGGCACCGAATGTAAAATGTACGTTTCGGGCGACCAGGGTGTGTCATTCTTTCCGCCTAGAGAGCAAATAGAGGAACAGAACGAAGAAACCAATGTCGAAATCGCAGCAGTTGCGCCAGAAACTGGACCAACAAATTCAGGATTGAATTTCGAACCGGAACCAGAAGCAGAACCAACCCTCGAGCAATCGGAAGGAGAAATGCCAGAATTGCTCCAACTCGAGCAATCCGAGGAGGAAACATTAGAATTGTCCCAATCTGAGCAAGCTACTTTAGCCCCAGAAACGAAGCCCACAATATTATCTGTACCAGAAGTAGTCACTCTCAAGGCTCCAGAAACTGGCCAGGGAACCGCAAGTGACGATATCGATGAAGCCCCGCTAGTTCTGTTGGCATTTTGCCTGCTAGGAGTTCTCATAGCGATGTGGTGGTTTACGCCCACTGAAACTCAGAAAATCCGCAAAAAGTTCGCGAAAAAGTCAAAAAAACCCTTGACAAAAAAAACCAAGTGCGATAAGATGGTATCAGTCTAAAGCTGCGAGTAGTTATTTTATCGCACCTTAGAAATATTTTAACAATTTAGTTGTGCAATTAATCATCGTCAGTTTTATTTTATGTTGAGTTTTCAAACACAACGTTAAATCTAATCTCACTTTGGAGATGTAGATTTGAGATCAGTTTTTCGTAGATTGGTGTTTTCTCGCTTCGAAGCGCGTCTATTCGACGAGCGAGAAGCGAAAAACGCCAAGATACGGAAAACTGGCTCAAAGATGGAGAGTTTGATCCTGGCT
>JAFWDS010000012.1 GCA_017516075.1 Candidatus Saccharimonadota bacterium | reverse complement strand
ATTCGAAGATTGGATACGGATTTGCAGGGTGGAGTGCTGATGCGAATGCTGGAACTAAACTATTAAACCATGAGTCCGTGACGGTGTATGGGCCAAATCAAGTAGTGAAGCTAGATAATGCATTTACTAGTAATGCGGATGCTAATAATCAGATTACGCTTTATGCGGTGTGGTTGCCGGCGGATACAACTGATACGATGCAGAGCTTTAGTAGTACTCGTTGCGCTATGATGAATACTGGCGAATACTTGGCGCTTCGAGATGAGCGGGACAACGATGTATATGCGGTATCGAAGCTAGCGGATGGACATTGTTGGATGACGGAGAATTTGAGACTGACGCCTTCGGCGGTGGCGTTTAATACTACTAATACGAATGGTCCGACTACTGATTTTATCGACGAGGCTCCTTTGTCGCAAGATTCTAATAGGCTTTGTAATACTGATAGCTCGGCTTGTATCGACCAGGTGTTATTCAATGCGAATGATATTAATAGAAGTAGTAGTATGACGCCTTCACCTAGTGATAACGGCACCATTTATTCCTGGTATAGTTATGGTGTGATGTATGGCTGGTATACTGCCACGGCAGGGAATGGTAATTATGATATGTCGAGTGGCAATGTGGCTGGAGATATCTGCCCAGCGGGATGGAGATTGCCAACTGGTGGTGGAAGTGGGGAATATGTGAGTTTAACAAATGCGGTGGGTGGAGCAAACAATATGGAAAAGAATAACAACTTACTGGCATTTCCGAATAACTTTATCTATTCTGGTGATTACAATTATAATACTAGTGGCGGAAGAGGTACTTATGGTAGGTACTGGAGTGCAACGCCGAATGGTAAGGCAAAGGCATTCCGTCTAGGTGTGGCGTCCACTAACTGGGTGACGCCGGACGGGTCTTGGAACAAGTGGGATGCGTTTGCAGTGAGATGTATTGTGAAATAAAACTATAATTATGATTTATTATTTGGCCTTATCAGTAATCGTGACGCCGCCAAAACCGCCAGCTGCATCAATATAGATGGTGTGTTTGGATTTGTCGGAAGGGTTTTTGCGGTCATCGGAGAAGCCGCCGAAAATGAAGCCGGATTTTAATTTGATTTTGGTGTCGCTTGGGACGATGATGTCGATGCCGCCGAAGAGGGTGAAGGCTTTGATGACGGTGTCTTTGTCAAATTTGGCGTGGCGAAGATCTAGTTTGACACCGCCGAAGATGGCGGCGACGTTGGAGCCGTTAAAGACTTCGTCTTTGTAAACGCGGTCGGTGCCGGAGAAGGCGGCAAATTGAGAATCCATAGTTTTGCCATCTTTTGTAGCTTCGGCGACTTTCTTCGCGACTTCCTGGTCGTTTTTGCTATGAAAAATGCTTTTAATGATAATGGAGAGGCCGGCCGCAACAAGAAAGACTGCAAGAATCACTTTCCAAGCTACATCGTAAGAAAAGACATCTTGAGCAGCCAAAAGCAAAATGACACCTACAGCGATAAAACCAATACTCATAATTTTGTCTTTATCGGTGATAAGGCTGACGATACTTGGGATGATAATAAATAGAGTCCACCAGCCATCAAAAAAGATGTCGAGATTAAATAATCCAAGGGCATTGCCGCCAAAAATAATACCAAGGGCGATAATGGCGATACCCCAAATAATTGGTTTAATTTGTTTCATATTAAGTACTCCTTTAAGATGAATTATAACACAGGTTAGTTTTTGTCGGCTAAGAGACGTGGGCGAATGATGAAGATAAAGATCCCGATTGATAAAGCAGTAACGATTTCGCAAATCATCTCGGCATACGAAACGGCTATTTCGGTTTGCTGAATATACGTATTGGCGCCGCTATTAGGAACAATAATATCTTCTTCGTCTTCCGGAATTAAATCTTTTAGATTTTTCATCATACTTTCGGGGATGTGGCCGATAACAAGGGCTTCGGCATTTTTGACTAGACTATAAGTATAATAAAGTGAATAATCTTCGCCGAAAGATTCTTGAGTGTACTTGGCGTCTGCAATGATAAGTGGCGCCAAAGCTTTAACTAGAAGCGATAAGTTAGTTCTAATAGCTTCAAGCTCTTCTGGCGAAATAGGTGGATCTCCGCCAAGCATCGCTTGGTAATCGCCATATTGTCCTACGTAATTAGCGAGGTGTGTGACAAAATCATCAACATCGGCATCAGTAGCGGTACCCTTAATAATTCTAACGAGTTCTTGATAAGGTGGGAAATTAGAAAGCGCTTCTTCCATATCTCCACCATATCCGCCCGTAATTAAATCCATGAAGGCGTTGATTGCTACCATGTATGGCAAACCATTTTTAGTATCGCTTAGAAAATCTGTAAACACGGATTGTTCATCAAGGTGCCTTGTTTGATACATTTTCATAAGCTCGGAGAGCGGAGCTTTGACCTTGGAATCAAAATATTCACGAGTGAGGCCGTTTTTATTGACGAATGTAAGCCAATCGTCCATAAAGTCGCGACCGTTCACAGTGGCAACTTCTTCAGTGAGACCATCGTTATCTGAAAGAATGTTGATAGCCGTGGCAGGATCGGTAAGGTCGGCGATATTGACTACCGAGGTGGTGATGCTAAGATCGGCTGGGTGGATTTCTTCGTAAGTGCCAGTATTATAGAATCCCCACAGTTCTGGAAAAACATAGCCAAGCAACAAATCGTTGCCATCTTTGACGTCGTGGATGTTGGTGTAGCCGGTCGCTACAGTGCTAGCTCTTGGTGCGCCAAAGGTATAAACATAAAAATCATCTGGCGCTATTTTGTAATTATTGATATTTTCGTTGATGGTTTTTGCAAACAAGTCTATTACGGCGCCACCACGCGAATAGCCAACTACCCATACTTTACAATTTGCAAGATTACGGCTCGACATGTATTGGCTAAATCTATCTACGATAAAGCCAGCAGATTCAGAAAATCCGGCATGGTCGCCAGTCGTGCCGACATTAAAATTAGAAAGCCATTCGGTCATGTAATTGTAGTTGCGTGGTGCGACCACTACTAATTCTTGATCACTAGCTAAGGTTTTTCGTGCAATAGTAGTACCCATAGAATGGCCGTCTTCTTCTGAGGAAAGATCCCAGCTCTGATAATCAGAAAAACCGAGTTGATTCAGAAGGTCATAGAGCTTAGGATTAGGATTGGACGGGTCGTATGGATAGCCATCGTCTTGGTTTTCGTAACCGGCAAGAGCAAGAGCATATGATACGGCGCGAAGTTTAGGGTGGTCACCAGGGGAAGACTCTTCGAAATAAGAGTCACTGTAATTGATAGTACCAGTGGCGTCAAGCGCATCATAGACACTTTCCCATGGGTTGTTTTCATCCTCGATAAAAGCATAGTATGGGTAAGTAACCGTAATTTCGTCTGGACTCGTCGCAAAAGCTCGTATTACGAATGAGTTAGATGAGCTCATGGTAATAAGCCCAGCAACTAAAACATATGTTATGGTTTTTAGTTTCGATTTGAAAAAATTATTAACTCGCACCTCTACTCCTTTATGCTTTTATTATAGCATAAGTAGATTGAGCGTGCGAGTTAATAAATTACAATTCGACGCCGTCGATGTAAAGCTTGTAGCCGTTTAGGTTGATGTTGTTATTGGTAGCATCGGCGTTGGTAAGGGAGCTAAGGTAAGTGTCACCAGTCAGAGTTAACGAGCTGCTACTATCTAAAGTAAGATTGACTTCGCCAGTGTTTTCGCTATTGATGGCACCTTTGAAGGAGGAATTATTGGATAGATCCATAGTGAGACTGGAGATAGAATCTACTACGATGTTGCCATTGACTTCTTGACTAGTCAGATTCAATGTAACGGTGCCGCCGTTGCTGCCAGAATTACCCCAAGAATCTTTTTGGATACGAAGGAAATTGCCTGTGCTATCATTATTGATAATTTTATTATTTTCTAGATTGATTTCTGCGGTAGTGTTAGTGACGTAGAAGCTATCGCCCTGATTAGTGGTAATAGTGGAATTCTTTGCCGTGAAAACAGCTTGGCCATCGGCTGCGTCGCCTGACATAGATTGATAGAGGAAGATGTTTTTATAGGTAGTGGATTGGCCGTTTAAAGTATTATTGGTGTCAGTTAGTGTGGTATTTTCGAGAGTAACACTGTTTTTGCCTTCGATAACTACGCCTTCAGAAGCAGTGGCAATGAGATTGGAGTTTTTTACGGTAATGTCGGCTGTGGAATAAATGGCGGGAGAACCTTTGCCGGTGGTTTTGTAAGTACCTTGATTGACGGTGACGGTGCCACCACCTCGATCAGAGCGGATGGCGGCGCTTGAAGTACCAGCGGTAGTGATGGTGAGGTTTTCTGCGTTCATGATACCGCCACCGGTTGTCATGATACCGCCGGAATTATCTTTATTGGTCGTGATGGTAGAGTCTGAGATATTGATTGTGGTGCCGTCAGAATTATTGTTGTTGGTAGTAGCGAAACCGCCGTAACTAAAGACGCCATTGGCGCCAGTGGCGTTGGTGTTGATGCTAGCATTTACGATATTTAATGTGGCGCCGTCTTTGGCTAGGATGGCAGAATTGGTGCCATAAAAACTGGTATTGTCGCCACCATCGGAGTCGCCAGTTTTAGTAACTGTGATATTACTTAGGGTGGCAGTGACGTTGCCGGTAGCGAGAATCGTGTTTTCGTCAGCGTTAGTAGAAGTGAATTCGTTGTTCTCAACTGTTTCATCTGTGGTGATTTCTTTAACAGCAGAATAGGACGCGACGGAGCTATTAGTATTCATCGATGGAGTACCGTTATTAGCCATATTATTATCCGAGTTTATCGTAGTAATGATGAGAGCCCATAATGCACCTAGAGTTATGACTAGAGCGGCGATGATGGATGAATAGGTGATGATTTGTTTTTTATTCATTATTGTCCCTTAACTATTAGTGCTTTTTGATTTATTATTTTTGTCGGTTCTTGATGATGAAGTGTCATTTTGATTGTTTTGTTTTTCTGTGCTATCGGAATTACTTTCGTCGTTTGGTTTTTCGGGTGGAGTGGTTGATTGACCGCCTTCGCCGCTTGGTATTTCTGGCGGAGTGCCGCCTGGCATTTGCATTGATTGCCCACTATTATTAACGCCAGCTAGTTTAATATATGCGAAAAAAGCGCCGGTTGAAATAACTGCGCCAACTAGAACGCCGATTACGAACAAGATGATTTTTTCTTTTGTAGTATCTTTCTTTATGATTTCTTGATTTTCCATATTATTTGCTCCTTTTAATTATTATACGATATCATTATCGTTGATAATTCTGAAAACAAACTTAAAAATAAGCTAGGATAATTTTTCAGTTTCATTTGAGTTTGAAAAGACAAAATTATATTATAATTTAAACAAGGAAAAAATATGAGAATATTATATGTAGAAGATGCGACTTTTTTAGCGGAAGCCGTGAAACATAATTTGGAAAAGCAGGGGATTACGGTGGATTTAGTAAGTGACGGCGAAGCAGGGTTAGAAAACGCAATGAGCGATATTTATGATTGTGTGGTACTCGATATTATGTTGCCGAAATTGTCGGGAACGGATATTTTAAAACGGATGCGTGAAAAGAATGTGCAGACGCCGGTGATTATGTTATCAGCTTTGTCGGAGGTTGAAACAAAGATTAGTCACTTGGATCATGGAGCGGATGATTATTTGGCTAAGCCTTTTAAGACCGCTGAGCTGGTGGCTAGAATTAAGGCTTTGGTGCGTCGTCCGAAAACCATCGACAATAAGGACGTGACTTACGGTGATTTGGTATTAGATAAAACCAATGCAACCCTGAACGGTCAACAATTAACAGCGAAGGAAATTGAAATTATCAGTGAATTAATAAAAACTCCAGATGTATTAGTGAGTAAAGAATATTTGCTAGCGAAAGTTTGGGGAGAAGATGGACTGGGCGAGGATAATTATGTGGAATCCTATATGTCGCGAATCCGCAAACTGTTAAAATCAGTTCATAGTAAGACTAGAATTGTGACCATTCGCGGTCTTGGATATAAACTAACGAGCAAAGAAAATGTTTAAGAAATTACGTAACCGTATCATTATTATTACCATGGCTATCACGACTGTGGTTTTGGTGTTGTCTGGTGTTTTGATTATGCTGTTTTCGTCTGCGACGCGTCCAGAGCCTAGACCGATGCTAGAAATAAACATATCAAATTCAATGATTTACGATGATCAGGATTTAAAAGAGTTTATTCATAATGATAGAAAAGAAGGTAGTCAGCGTCTATTAATTACACTATTATGCGTTGGTGCCATCATTGAAGTGGCGGTGTTTCTGATTATTTACTATACTTCGCAGAAAATAATCGAGCCGGTTGAAGAGTCTTATGATAAGCAAAAGATATTTATCGCTAATGCATCGCACGAGTTAAAGACACCGCTTGCGGTTATTCAGGCTAATATGGAAGCGCTTGAAGTCGATAAGAGTAATGAGAAATGGAAGGACAACATTGAAACCGAAATCAGTCATGCCAATAAATTGGTGCTTGATTTGTTGCAACTTGCCAAGATGGATGCGGGGAGCGTTGACGCGACTAAGCCTGAAGAAGTTGACTTGAAGCAGGAAATCGAGAAACGGATAGAAATATTTAAGCCAAAGTTTGCTGGGAAGATTATTTTTAAAAACTCTATAAAAAATGGAGTTATGCTTTTGTCTAGACAAGATATTCTGCAGATTTTAGATATTTTGATGGACAATGCGACGAAGTATGGCGATAAAAAGGTAATGATATATTTGTGTGACGGAGAAATTGTGGTTTCGAATGACGGTGCAGGAATTTTGAAAGATGATTTGGAAAAAGTATTTGATAGATTTTACCAAACAGACAAGACTAAGGATGGTTCTGGGCTTGGGCTTGCGATTGCGAAGGCAATTTGTGAACGAAATGGTTGGGGAATTAAATGTGAAAGCGACAAGCGATTGACTAGATTTATTGTGACTATCCATAGTCGCAATAAATAAAAGATATCTACAAGCTGTCGGTCCATTCTTTGATATCGGTGTCGGTGGCATCCTGGGAGAAGCGGTGACCGGGTTGCCAGTTGCCAGTGGTGGTCTTGGAGTGTAAGTTGGTGTCGCTGCTGCCTAAGCCGGAGGAGTGAGAAGTGCAGAAGGGGATGATGGTTTTGTCGGTGAAGTCGGTTTGCTTGACGAAAGAATCGACCGGCCAGGCGGAGAGACCCCACCAAATTGGGTAGCCGATGAGGACGGTGTCGTAGGAGTCCCAATTGGGAACTGTTATATTTTTAAGGGCAACGTCTTGGAGAGATGCGTCGTTGTGCTCTTTGGAAACACGTGAGTCAGAGTCGGTCCAGCTTAAGTCATCTTCGGTGTAAGGTTCGGCTGGTTCGATTTCGAAGATATCGGCGTTTAAGTTTGCCGCGATTCTAGTTGCGACGCTCCTAGTGTGGTTTTGAGCTGAGAAGTAGATGACTAGTGTCTTGTTATTATCCATGGTTGTAGATTCCTCCGTTTCTGTTGATTGATTAGTTTGATTTGGGCTATCATCTTTAGGTTTTCCGGTTAATAATAAAATCGCTCCTGCAGTGATTGCGAGGAGTCCGGAAATGGTTAAGATTATAGCGATAATCTTTTTGTCCATGTAATTATTATATAACAATTTGTGCTGTATTGTGATGATATAATGGCAATAAATAAAGAAAGGATTTTATGGAACAAGCTATTTGTCAAAGTTGCGCGATGCCACTCACGTCGGATGATATGTTGGGTACAAATGCGGATGGAAGCGTGAACAAGGATTATTGTAAGTGGTGCTATGATAAGGGTGAGTTTTTGGATAAGTGCACGATGGAGGAATACATTGAGAAATGCTCGCAGTTCGGTGAGCAGGCGGGGATGACGAACGAGCAGATGAAGGAGTACTGTGCGAAGGTGTTCCCGACGTTGAAGAGATGGAGGGAGGACTAATTCTCTTCGTTGTCGCTGTTTGGCTTGTAGTCTTTTTGTAGTTTTGTTGTGTTTTTGGTGAGTTAGTATGTCTTTACAAAAGTGGTATTTTATGGTATTATAATAATGTTTTTGATTGGTGGAAGCTCAAACGCACATTAAGAAAGGTTGGTGATGATGAATGCTAAGAAATTATGAGTTAGATTCATTGAAGACTGTGGAACAGGATGCATTTGAGAGGAAACAAAGAGCTTGGGAAACTTATGCGGATTTAAGAGAACGTTGCAGCAATGCACATGACGCAATGGAATTTGCCTGGCATGACCGAGTAGCTGCTAGGGAGGAAATGAACTCCGAATATGCAAATATGCAGCAGGCGAGGGAATATTCTAGGCAAGTTTGGGACGAATATGGACGAATTCGTGATAGCAATAATTATGAAATTGAACGAGTGCGTGCTGAGGCTGACTCTGAACATCAGCAGATGATTGATTGTTTTGAGAGGGCGAGTGAGTGTTATGAATATGGTGACAGGGCTGAGACGCCTTATTGGTCTCAGCAAGGACATGACCATAAGGAACGTCGCGATGAACTGAATGAGGAAGTCCGAAGACTCTGTGAGGAGGTGAAATCTGCAAAACAAGATGCCGAATTGCGGGCACCTAAGGTAGATGCTTCGGCTTTTCATCAGGCAAAAGCGGATTTTGAAAGTGCTAAAGCTCGTCATGAAGCTGCCCAGTCGGAGTTCAAACGGCTTAAGGCGGAACGCGACCAGGCGAAGGCAGAATTTAATTCCACTCAGGAAGAGTATAAACGGGTCAAAGAAGCGTTTCGGAAAAAGCTCGAAGAAGTCAAAGCTAATAGTCAGCGCGAACGTGACAAGGTACTTGATAAGGCTGGCGTGCGCTATTCTGAACGCAAGGATGCGAAAATCGTCAAGAAGTCAGATGGTACTACGCAGGTTTATCATGGCGGAGTTGGTTCTGGCGATGGTGTGGGTCATGGACATACGACACTGGATCAGTTTGGTCGGAAGACGTATGACCGCGGAGCGTTTGAGGAGCATGGTGGGCAGAATTTTATCGAGGATGGTAAAGGCTTTACTATGTATAATCGTCGCGCAAGAACTCAGACTGAGATAGGTGGCTCTGGTGAAGGAAACTATATTAATGTTAGAACTGGAGAAGGGCATACTACTCAGTGGTATAAGGACGGTTATCGTGTTTCTTGGGATACGAAAGATGGCGGGAAGACAGAGCAGGTTCACTGGACAAATCAAAATGTATCTAAAAGGAAGCCAAACGAAAGGCATAAGGAGCCGGATGATTCCAACCTATAACTACCTAAGGGCTGCAACTGTTTTGTTGTGGCCTTTTTCATGTTATAATATTAGGGTATGGACGAAGATGTTAAAAAAGAGATAGGACATTCTTTAAGGAGAATAGCTGAGTATTTTTGCCAAAAAACGCCACGCGAGGTGACATTTGCAGATGCTGACAACTATGATTATGAGATTTCTGAGATTTTGCAAAAATGGCAGAATGCTTTTCCTGAGGAGCCTTTTGAAAAGGAATTCCCGTGTTTTGATGCTTTATGGGAAGAGTTGGCGAGTTGGAATGCTCAAGAGCCTTGGATGCATGAGAAAGCTGAGCATATTATAAAGCTAGCTAAAAAAGCATTAGAAGAAGCTGATAACTATTTACAATGATTGGTGAAGAATACAACGAAAAAGCTCAGAAGATAAAGGTGAAAATGCAGGAGATGATTACTGCAGAGTATAAGTATGTTGATTCGCGAGCGAAATATATTAATTCTTTGATTGAGCAATTTGGGGGTTCGAATGATTATATGGTAGAGTTATTGAATTTGAAGAAAGATAATGAAGATGCAAGGGCGTTTCTGACTAGTCTAGATAATATGTTGAAGAATCGTTTGACAGCCGATGGAATTTCGAGATTTAATGAGTTATTGCAAGGGTATTTGAATTATTCTGATGCGATTGGGGAGGATTTGGGGAAGTTTGGGGGTGAAGTATAAGATATATGAAACATGAAATGGGGCTACAGTCAAAGTATTTTGACTATATAAAGAATGGAACCAAACGCATAGAGCTCAGGCTTTTTGATGAGAAAAGGCGACAGATTAATATTGGGGATACAATTGAGTTTGCTAATCCTGATGGTGAGAAACTTTTAGTGAAGGTGTTGGGCTTCTCCGGTATGGGTCGTTTGAGGGTTTATTCAAGGATTATGATATTTCGATTTTGGCTGATGAGTCTATGACAAAACGGGAACTGCTTGATTTGTTGAATGGGTTTTATCCTTTGGAAAAGCAGAATGAGATGGGGGTTGTGGGGATTAGAGTGGAGGTGTTGTAGAGAGTGGTTGATGTAGGTTTTGATTTTACTTCCGATTCGCCGGGGTATTGGGATAGTTTTTGAGAGAATAATGATGGATTAGGTGGAGGGGGTTCTGATCCAGATTCGGCGAGTGCGGTTTTGCAGCGGTATAATCGGGAGCTATGGAGCAAGGAACTGCCAAATGGGGAAAAGATGGAGCTGGCGACTCTCTCTTTTTTGTTACGTATGGTATAATAAAGACATAGAAATAAAAGCAACAAGACGCAAAAAACTCGACGAAAACGAGGATTAGCTGAAAAGTGATATTCTAAACTAGAAATTAGCAGAATAAAATGGAAAATGTGCAAATAATCGGAAGCTTACTTCTATCTGGTGCCGCCATCATAGCATCAGCATTAGTGGCAATAATACCACCACTTCGCAATCACAAGAAGACAAGGCAATATGATAAACAGTGGGATGTCATCGCCGAACTATACAAAAGATTAGCGGACGCAGATCTGGATATATCAAATTTTCTAGCTCCAGTACAATTTGAAGAAACCGAAGAGGAATTAGCAAAAAAAGCAGTAACAAGTTTCAATTCTTTTGCTAGATTCTTCTTGGAAGAAAGAATTTATATACCAGAAAATTTAGCAAATCTGATTGATTCGTATCTAAAAGATGTAAAAGCAAATTTTAACGCTAATGTGATGGCCAGATCTAATAATGCGGGCGATCCTAACCTGTGGTATAAAACATGGGAAAAACATCAAAAAGGGGCAATTAAAGCGTCTAAAGACGAAATTGAAAAGATTTTTCGGAAACACTTAAAAATAAAAAACAGTAAAGCGATTCCTAAAAACAAAAAACCTTAGAATAAGTATCTCTATTAACCTATAATAAATTCCTCACGACATAGAAAAAAGTATCGAGGATAATGCAAGAAGCTTTAGCTAGGTGATGTAGATTAGCGAGACCTAGGTTTTAGGAATTATTAGGACAAATACAGCTCCGATCTCAAGATGACATAAGTATTTTATAGAATAATAATATTATGTCGTCAATGGTATAATAAATTAGGTATATAATAGTATTAGAATGAAAAAAATCCTAAATAAAATTCAGATCCCAGTCGGCTTTATTTTTGGATACTTAGGTGTAATTGCTGCAGTTTTTATTCCGATAGCAATCCTGCTTCTAGAGAATGGTGTAGAGACTAGGATAGATAGGCTAGTAATAATAAATAACCTACTAAATTTTCGGTGGTTTTTTAGCTTATTCTTTATACTTATATTGCTGGCTATATTAAAAGCACCGTTAGAAAAGAAGGAGACTATAATTAATAAAGTATTAGATTCGACCTCGCTTGTAATATCATTTGTACTGCTAGTATGTTCTGCTATTATTTGCATAAATACCATTACGTGGCTAAATGACGTATCAGTGTCATTGTCTTCTGATACTTCGTTTACAAGTAATCCGACGCTTGATTCTTCTTTGCCTATGAATAGAGACGGGATTCTAGCTGTGCATCCAGAGAAGATTTCTGGGTATAAAAAGAAAGCAAGGATATCATACATAAAAGAAGCTGGTTCTGCGAAAGAACAAGAATTAAGATGGGAAATCCTTTTAAACGATGCCGATACTTACAAATATGAGGGCGGGAACGATTTATGGATATATATAAGAGAATACTATTTATTTTTGAGTTCTATAAAGGATAATGATAAAGATGTTGCGTTAAGAGGTTTTGAAAATATTAATGCACATGTAAAGGATATTGGATCATCAGTAGATGATCATACTGATTGTTCTTATGTTGCTTCGACACTTTTCCAATTAAAAACCGAGGAAACGGATTGGCGAGCTAGACTATGGGCAGGGCTCGTGAGCAGATATATGACGGTGGCGCTAATCGATACAACTATTCACGAAGATACAAGAACGTGTTGGCTGGGTTCTTTACCAGAATATTTATCAAAAAAAGAATTCGATGTCGGTGGCAACGATCATTTAAAGCTACTGGCGAATGCACTTCGAGATAGCTTTAACTCATTTGAAGTACAAAATTCACAATCACATGCAATGTTCTATTCTGATGTTCCGCAATATATTGTGGATTTTTATACAGCGTTATCCGATTCTAAAGACACTGATAGCTTCTATGACTATATGAAAAATATGAAAAAATGAGACAATCAAAACCGCCCACAACGGCGCGCCTCTAACCGAAAAGAGGTATCATGGCAAAACGCCACCCATTCAAGAAAGCTAAATCCGGCGAGCCAATACCGGTTACCGCTCGGCAGCCTGAAAGCTTTATACTCGAACATAACGGCAGATTTAATTCGCGCGATTACGATAAGTTCGAGCGTATGGAACTAATGGAGTCGCCCGTTTTCGTGACGCAATCCATGAACTAAAGACCTATTCCCTGGAAACACTAGCACAGCGCTTCGATGTGCGCCTTTTTGGGTGCGGTAAGCGCGTTTTTTGCGAGGTTAGACGCCGAAGACGACAAATGGTACTACTTTTCCCTCGCACACATTCCACGCGCGCTAAATAATCGCGACGTGAATGATGCGATAGTTCAGATGTTTTTCATAGGTAAGTGGCGTGTCCACAAGCTTTCGCTTTGGGTTGAGCCGGAAGATATTAACCATTATGGCAACGATTCTAACAAAACATTCTATCATTTAGTCAATAGATAGTATCCACTTGGACACAATCGGATTTTGAAAGTTATTGTGCAGAAAATAGGGGTGGGATTTTTTCTTGACATGAAACGGAAAAAAGTTGTCATTTTTGGATCTAGTATTATTCTCGTTTTAGAATATAATAGTACTTAAGCTAACAAGAATAATTATTATGGAATTATTATCCGCAAAAAACGCAGCAATCAAGTGGGGGATATCACAACGTAGGGTCGTAGTATTATGCTCTGAAGGACGAATACCGAATGCGCAGATAGTCGGCAACTCTTGGGTAATCCCACAAGACGCAACAAGACCAAATGACGCTAGAAAAAAAATAGAAAAGAAAGAGGGGCCAAGACCATTTTTAAAATGGGCTGGCGGAAAGTCCAGAATAGCTAAAGAGGTCGTGAAAGAGTTTCCAGATTTTAATAAATATTACGAACCATTTTTAGGCAGCGGAGCTGTATATTTTGAGGTGGCACCGCAAAATGGGGTCCTAAACGACCTCAATACAAATCTTATTACTGTCTACAAACATATAAAAGACCAACCAGAAATAATAATCCAAGAAATGGACATCATCCAAAAGGAATACAACAAACTAGAAACTGATGAAGAAAAAGAGAAACTATATTATTCACTTAGAGATGAATATAACAAAAAAGAAAAGTCAATTAGAAAATCTGCACTTCTAGTATTCCTAAACAAAGCTGGTTGGAATGGTATGTATAGAGAAAATTCAAAAGGTAATTTCAACATACCTTTTGGTAAGAGAAAACAGCTCAGTATTTACGATAAAGATAACATTTTAAAAGTATCAAAGAATATCCAAGGAATGAACTTTATGTCTGGGAACTATGCAGATGCAGTAAAAGATGCTAAAGCAGGAGATTTAATCTACTTCGATCCTCCATATTTTGAAACGTTTTCCGACTATCAAAAACAAGGTTTTACGGATAAAAATCAAGAAGAACTACACGACTTAGCAATTGAATTGTCAAAAAAAGGTTGTTATGTTGCGATAAGCAATTCAAATTGTAGCAAAACAAGAAACTTATACAAAGATTTTAAGCGGATAATTGAAATACCAATTACGCAAACAATCGGTTCAAAGGCAAGCTCTCGCAAAGTTATCACGGAAGTATTAATTTTAAACTATTAGGAGTTAATGCTTTCGTCAATTCTTTCTATCAAACGTTTGGAGATTTTTTCAATTTTAGATAGCTCAAATCTTGTTTGCTTTGGATTCTCTTCATTTAGGATTCTATCTATAAAATCTGTTTCAGATATCTTCCTCCTAAATTTTGTACATATTTGATAAGTATCATCCAATTTACCGGTATCTTCTATTATACTGTAGCCAGTATAAATTGTCTCTTCACCGGAAGCAATATCATTCAAAACTCGTTGAGCCTTTCTGCCATCAACTTGTGCGATTTTGCCAAGCTTCCTTAAGTCTATAGCCATCGTAATTTCACCGTTCTTGACTTGCCGTACTATCTCAGCCTCTAACTCTGGATTCTCAGAAAATGCTTTTTGAATACCACGATTCTTTGACATTTCTTCATAATGACTCCACTTCTCCGGATTATTTTCATTATGCTTTTGCATATAAGAATAAGTCTTTAAAAGTTTATTCACATCACTTAGTGGGATGCCAAGCTCATCCGAAAGCTCCTTACCCGTTTTGGCTCCATTCTCCATTATTCGATACAAATAGCCAGCTTGCTCGAAAGGACTCCAGTCCTTTCTCCCTACGATATGATATTGTCCTATTAGCGTAAATGCTGCGGCATCAGGAATGTCCTCTGGTAATAGTCTAGCTCGAATTTTACCCCATTTAATAGGATCGGATTGAGCTAATATCCTATATGCAGCCAACCTACTATTCCCCTCTAGTACAACAAAATCGCCATTCCTAACAAGAATAGGCTCCATAAGACCACCATTTTTGCGAATTGATTCCTTTAGCTCCTTGACATGCTCAGTAGCACACATCGTTTTCTCAATTAAAGCCTGATCTGGTACAATTCCGCCTTCATTGAGGACAGAATAGACTCTAGGGTTTTCTGGCCAAAAGCGCAATCTTGTCTGTTCAATTTCACAATCGATGACAGGATACTTTTCGTGGCCTATAGTTATATATTGAGTATTATTTGTCTCCATACGGAATCTCCTTCTCTGAGTTTAATATACTTTTAATAATCGATGCATAAGAATAGTTTATATCATTTTCGAAAACTTCTTTATTGATGTCACTTTGAGCCAAAGCTGCCGCTTTACTTTTTGCCGCCAGCAAAGAATTCACCCACTCATCTATACTGCCGCGAATCATGATGTTATAAATATGACATTCTTTCTCCTGTGAAATTCTATGTATCCTATCCTGTGCTTGCAAATAATCATCTAAGCTAAAGCTCCTATCGTAAAAAATAGCATTATTTGCAACTGTTAATGTGAGGCCTTCTTTCGCAGATTGAGGAGTAGCGATAAAGATTTTTACACTACCTTCTTTAAACTCTTTCACTGCCTCATTCCTATCTGTCGAACTTAATGCACCATAAAAACGAACTGCTCCATATTTATCTTTGTATTTTTCATATAGATAATCTACGTTTTTAACAAAGCTGGTCCATATGATCATTTTTTCATCTCGCACTACAATTTGTTTTATCAATCTGTCAAGCTCATACTCTTTCCCAGATTTAAAGCTAAATTTTTCATCAATTAGTTTAGGATTCGAAGTGACTTGCAACAGCCTAAGAAGACGCTTCAGCGCCTGGTGTGAATCGTCAACCACTATATTGCCGTCACGTTCTATTTCGATTTCCATTTCATTTTTAATCTTTTTATACAAAAGCCATTGGTCTTGCGTGAAAAGTGTCCATATGTCATGGTAATTCTTTTCCGGAAGATTTAGCTGAGCAGATAATTTCGTCTCACGAATAGCAAAACTATCAATTTTTCCAAATATTTCTTCAAGTATCGCAGAATAATTATCATCAACTATCCTATTATTCGGAAGATCTGTTTCTCGTTTAAAAGTTGCAAAATTATTCCCGAGACTTTCACCACCATCAAGGAAAAACACTTGAGCCCAAATATCATACGGGCGATTAGCTGCTGGAGTTCCAGTCATAATAACCTTCTTAGCAAAAGAAGAAGATAGATCAAGGAATGCTTTTGTTAAATCAGAGTCCGGATTTTTAAGCCTAGCCGACTCGTCAATAATGATAGCCACTTTCCTAGTTTTGCAAAACAATCTTAAACGCTCCTTTTCGGCATTTATAATCTCAAAATTTGTAACAATAACTTTGCATGGACTATTAAATACAAAATAATTATCATTTCTATTCGATGTCAAGAATCTCGGATGTAGATGCGTGTGAAAAAGAAGCTCATTCTCCCAATTCATTACAAGTGATTTCTTTGTAACTATTAGAACAGTGTCTATTTCTGTAGATTTCAGCCAATACAACAAAAGATCTATCCCGATTTTCGTTTTACCAAGACCCTGTTCATGAAAAATAGCAGAATAATCTTTATCCTTACAAAAATCAAAAGCTTTTTGTTGAAATGAAAAAGCATCTTTTTTTGGTTCGTAATTTGGCTCACGACTTATGATTATATTCTTCTTCACTGTATCCTTTCCTTATAACCAAAATCATTAACAATAATTACTTCTACTGAATCAGGACTTATTTTCCGAAAATGATTCTTGGCCCACTTAAAATCCGCCCATGGAATTCCAACATATAAAACGGCTTTCACTGAATCCTTAGTAGCAGTCTGAAGATAATTTAAGTATGAATCAAATTGTGCATCGCTATGCCAATTAGATAGATCATTAGATGTCTTGGCTTCTCCAAGTATTAATAGGCTATTATCAGAATAATAAACATCTG
Organism: Candidatus Saccharimonadota bacterium; assembly: GCA_017516075.1. Classification (GTDB taxonomy): domain Bacteria; phylum Patescibacteriota; class Saccharimonadia; order Saccharimonadales; family Saccharimonadaceae; genus Nanosyncoccus. The sequence goes on along the minus strand of JAFWDS010000012.1, from coordinate 7,031 downwards.
GGCGAAATCCTTCTGGGGTTAAAAAAGTAATAGTGTTTTCTTTGTGATCTTCCGCTGAAACTAAAATAGGAGTAACCCCGTCGCGCTCTCGAATAGTATCACGAATTTTTTCTACCAACCTAAGATGCTGAGGAGATTCAGACATTTTTACTTATTCTCCATTATCTATGTAGCTCATAAACCAATCTATTTCGGACTTTAATTCTTCAACAGCAATTCTGGATATCTCGTCATCATTTTTAATCTTTTCAACACTTCTTAGCCCCATTTCGTTTATACGCTGAGTAAGTTCATTGCATAATTCAGCAAAAGTAGCCTTTGACAGGTTCTTAGACTTTGAGTCAGGATCTTTTACTAAGTCATACGCTTTCTCTATATTCGACTCAAGGAAGACTTTAGTGGCCTCTTTATTTGCAAGAACTTTAGGGAGTTTACGTATGTCAATAGCCATTCTAAATTTATCTTCCAAAACCCATTGTGTAAAATCCTCTAAAGTAAACCCGTTCTGAAGAATGGAGCTTTTTGCACCTTGTAGTTCAACATATTTCGAAAACTCTTTAGAATCAAAAGCACTTTCATCTTCGAGAGCATTACGATAATATGTTTCCATATCCTCATAAGCCCTAATCTGTTTTGGAACTTCAGACGCTTTTCCACCGCAATAATTTACTAATTGCGTCATCGGCATTTTTTCTTTAACATTTAGCTGGTATAAATACTTTGCTTTAGAATATGCGTCCCACTCTCTCGGTCCAACCAAATGGGCTTGCAAACGAATCATATCGATATGTTCTTTAGGCAGATCTCGGTATACAATCGCCGGAATTTGGCTCCACAACTCAGACTCATCGGGATATTCTTCTTTCAATTCTCTATATATTTGTACTCGGGTATTACCTTCAATAGCAACATATCTTTTTAAATCGCTCCTGTAATTGACAATGATAGGATGTATTATTCCTCTACTAACACGAATTGAATCTTTAAGATTATAATATCCTGTAGATCCATCATCAGAATTTCCGCTACTTCCCAAGGCTAGAGCAACAGCCTCACCAGTTAATGCCTCTTCGGAATACATTTCAAGAAATTTAACAATTCTCGGGTTCTCCATATCTAGCTCGACTTTTTCAATATCAAGCTTTTCATAATTTCCTATCATTTTTAATACTCCTTTATAATATTATATCAAATAATAATGTTTCGAACTAATTATAGAAGCGCATTAACGCTGGTCATATATCTCTCCACACTTCCAAAACGCTTATGCTTGGTGTTTTCGAACTTATGTAATATACTTATGTTAATTGCGGTGCAGAGTTTTGCGCCTTTCGAAAGACGAGAGGGGGTAGCCCCTCATATTTTATGCGCAGATTCTGCACTACAAGTGATACTTGCCGACATAAAGATGGCAACACTTCGGGTGGAGAAAGAAAAGTATGTACCTTAAATGCAAAAGGAACAGCCGGTCGTAGAAGACCGAAAAGAAGCCGTCAAAAACCTAGTGCAATTACTTTGTTTATTGGCGCATTAGCTAGATTGAATATTAATTGATATAATAATTATTAAATAATCATTGCGTTTTTACAAAAACAAGGTAAGGTTAAATTGGCTAAGGAGTAAAACATGAACTCAGTTTTCGAAACAGCGTTAGAGATTGCCGTGAAGGCGCATGAGGGGCAGGTGGATAAGAATGGGATGGCGTATAATTTGTATTTATTGGCGGATCTTGCGAACAACACCGACCCGAAGCGGGCGAGTGGGCTGAATGAGGCGCGGCAGGTAAAGTATGGGCTCGCGAAGAGGGTACTATCCGGATAGCCATAATTCTTGAGTTAAATAATCGACCAACATGGGGTTGATTGTTTGCTTTAGCCGTGTTAATTTTTGTGGCAGGTCTTGGGAGCAGATTAGTTTTGCGATTCGCAGGTTCTGGATGGTGGGCCGTTAGGGTCGAATCTCTCAACGGGAATCTGCCGCGATGATGCTAGATAGTCGGGTTGTAGATTCCCGTAGTATTTTGTGAAAACAAAAACGAAAGGAGTCGCGATGCTAGAGATTGAATTTCATTTCAAACTAACTCGTAAACCTAAAACTAAAAAAATTACTGTTCAAGCCGAGCTCGAACAGTAAGCCTGTCCCAAGGCTAGCAAGTTTCTAGCACTTGCTATTAAGATAATTATAAATGGTTACAGTGTATAATGCAAGTGGTTTATTGGATGATATAATAAAACTATGGATAAGATTGTTAGACAAAGTATCGACGCGCGGAAAGCGGCGTACGCGAATAGTTTTGAGATTGATGCGGAGACACAGAAAAAGATTGATGCATTATTCGCCGAAATCGAAAAGTTGGGGGAGAAATGTAAGAATGCTGGTGAATTCGAGGCAGAATTTAGCAAAAGTCCGCTCAATCAAAAATACATGGACCTGTTTACGGAAATTGCGACAAAGAGTGCGACTAAAAAAGCTGTAAAAAGTGCGGCGGTGAGTGCGATGCAAAGTGCGGCTGAGCAAGCTTTAAGAAACGTAGTCCCGACGCGGGCAGCAGTTCACCAAAAAGTTTACGATGAAGCACGTAGCATTCCAGGAGTTGGAGACGCAATCGACGTAGCGGAAAAAGCTAGTTATGCGGGACATCTCGCAAAATTATTTAGAAAAAAGAAATAGAGGATGGGTTTATGAATATTCTAGAATACGCGAAGGGGGTGGAAAGACTGGTGGATCCGATGGAAGTCGGGAAAGTAACTTATATGCAGACAAAATTACGGCGTTTGCCGGTGTGGATGCAACGGAAAATCGTATCTTCGGCAACCAAGAAGGCGGACAAAATGCCGTTTGTGGTAGAACCTTATTGCTCATTTATGTTTTATGAAATCACCGAGCCAGAAAAAATGCAAAAATTTCTGCCGGAAAATTTTAGACCAGCAAAATCAGCAATATTTGAAGGTGATACGCCAAAGTATTATGGCATCGTGACGATGTTTAGAGTACATTCGAGCGTATTTTGGGGTGCGAGGACAGAATTTTACCTCGTGGCAGAAAATGCGGAGACGGGACTACTTTCGTGGATTATCTGTGATTATATCAGTGATACAATATCGTACGATGCGAAGCATGGGCTGAAGTCGCCGGATGTCTCAAGGGCAGTAATGACGACGACATGTGAAGGTGACTTTGTCTGCGACATGATGGATGAGACCCGGAAGAAATATACGCGCTGTGAAATGAATCTTGAGGGTGCGAAGATGCGAAAACTAGATAGCCGATTATGGATTGAAGGAAATACTTCAATCGCCTATGGACGGTTAGCGGGTGAAGAAGATGCGGATTTGTTCTCACTAACATTTTTCCCGGAAGAGATGAAACAAGCTTTAGAAGTTCCGATTAGCAAAGTGCAAAAAGCGGAAGCGCTTTGCGGAACTGGCAAACTAGGCGGAGTTTTAGAGCGGGCTGTGAGTTTCCCGTATGCACAACATATGTTGTCAGATGCGCCGGAAAGAAGAACGCATTATGGCTCAGAAAAAGCTCTGCGCGAGGCGGTAGAAAAAGTAGATTTCAAGAAAATCAAGACGCTAGGGAATTAATATTACTCGTCGCTTTTAAGGTCATAATCTTCTGCACCGATGCCGTAGCCGAGTTCGTAGGCTTCGCGTTGGTCGTCGTCGAGTTCGTCTAAATTAACCGAGGAGCCAAAGCCAGAGTGGGGAAGCATGTGGTGTTCTCTATCAAAGCGACCGTCGTCTATGCCAAGAGCTTCATAATAGGAAGCGTCATGATAACCGTCATCATCACTACTTTCTTCGTCGTCTAAATCGTCGTCAAAGTCATCGCCATAATCATCTTCGTCATCAGAATCATAGCCATCATCATACAACTCGTCATCTTCTTTATCGAGGCCATAATCCTCGTCATCGTATTCGTCAAAGTCGTCCATGCGTTCATTATAACACGCACTACATATATATTATATATACATGGTATAATCAGAAAAAGGAGTTCTTATGGCAGAAATATATGACTATAAAGTTAAAACGCGAGAAGGAAAAGAAATCTCGCTGAAAGATTTTGAAGGGAAGGTTTTATTAATTGTAAATACGGCGACGGGGTGTGGGTTTACACCGCAGTATGAAGGCTTAGAAAACTTATACAAAAAATATCATGACAAAGGTTTAGAGATTCTAGATTTTCCATGTGACCAATTTGGACATCAAGCGCCGGGGACGGATGATGAGATTCATAATTTTTGCGTTCTTAAATATAATACTTCGTTTGACCAGTTTAAAAAAATTGAAGTAAATGGCGACAAAGCGGAACCATTATATAAATATCTGAAAAAAGAAATACCAGAAGATTCGGAACCGAAGGGAATGAAAAACAAACTCGCCATGAAGGCGATTGAAAAAATCCCGGGCGTATCAAAAGAGCCAGGTTTTATTAAATGGAATTTTACGAAATTTGTGATTTCGCGTGATGGGAAAGTAGTTTATCGTTTTGGGCCGACAGATAAGCCGGAAGAGATGGAAGAGAGAATTAAAGACTTATTATAAACTGCGTCATTATGAGAATGTTATAATGAGCTTATGAATATTTTGGAATTTGCAAGAGAGAAAATCAAATTAGAACGTTGGCAATGGGTTGGAGTTATGATGCTTCTGATTGTTTTTGCGGGATTCTTTGGATGGCTCTATGAATTTATTTTTTATTATTTTGACGGTGGCACGGGGGAGTTTTATATGCAGGGCGGAAATTTTTTGCCGTGGATAAATATCTATGCGATTGGTGCGGCATTAATCGTGTTGGCTTGTTGGAAAATTCGCGAATATCCATGGGCAGTGTTTTTATTGTCGATGGTTATTGCTGGAATTGTAGAGTTTGTGGGCGGATGGTTGGTTTATACAATTGGGAATGGCACACGTTATTGGGATTACAATACGGAAATTCTGAATTTTGGTAATATCGAAGGTTTCGTATGTTTAAGAAGTGTATTAATCTTTGGTTTTTCGGCAATGTTTTTGATGTATGTAGTGCTTCCAGCAGCGATTTATTTATCACGTAAATTATCGAAAAAAGCTTTTTTAACACTCGCGATTTCATTATTTACAATCGTAATGGTAGATGAAGTTTATAATCTGCTAGCATCGAAGTTTTTTGATTGGCCCGACGCGATGGATTTCTATCGTAGTATTGGATGGAAGTATCTAGAGTAGGATAATTCCTGCTAGTAAATCTTCAAGATAGTATCTGTGCTATAATAAAAAAAAGGAGTTTTATGGAATACGTGAGATTAAAGTATGCGAATAATAAACTTATAAATGCAGACATAAAAGAGCATCGCGATATAATTGATGAATATGTTTTGAAAAAAGGTTATGAATATGTGGGTTTTATTCCAGTGTTGTTTGGGCCAAGTGGGAAAATGTTGGAGCTTGATTTAATTTTTAAAAAGCCAAAAGAAAAAGAAGAAGCGGAAAAATCATAAAAAAGAAGACCATAATGGTCTTTTTTCGTGGTAAGGGGCGAGAAGACTGCCTTATTCGGTTATGCATGGTTGTGGACTGGTGTATTGCCACTCCGAATACACGGCTAAGATCAAACTGAATCCGTAAGGGCTTAAAACAATGACAATGGAGATAATAAAAGAGATACAATGTTAATGAAACAAAAAAGCCGACCATACTAAGTAGCCGGCTTTATTGTTTACTTTACCTGAGTGCCATTCACGTAAAGTTTATAACCATTTGTATGGATATTGCTGTTTGTTGTATCGGCATTCGTGAGCGATTTAACATAAGTATCGCCCGTTAAAGTTATCGAGCTAGAACTATCTAAGGTAAGCTCAACTTCGCCCGTATTGTCACTATTAATAGCGCCACTAAATGATGAACCGTTAGCAAGATTCATTGTTAGCTTCGAGATAGAATCTACGACAATATTGCCGGTAGCCTTTTGATTAGTCATATTAAGCGTAACCGTACCGCCATTGCTACCAGAATTACCCCAAGAATCTTTCTGGATCCTTAAAAAGTTGCCAGTATCATCGTTGTTTACAATCGTGTTATTCTCAAGGTTAATTTCCGCAGTGGTATTCGTTACATAAAGCGTGTCGCCTTTATTGGTCGTGATAGTTGAGTTTTTGGCAGTAAAGACAGCTTTACCGGTTGCCGCGTCGCCGCTCATAGATTGATAAAGGAAGATATTCTTATAAGTAGTAGATTGACCATTGAGCGAGCTATTGGTGTCGGTCAAAGTTACATTCTCAAGCGTAATGCTATTCTTGCCCTCGATAATTGCACCCTCGGAAGCGGTAGCGATTAGTGTGGCGTTCTTTACGGTAATATCTGCCGTAGAATAGATAGCCGGAGATCCTTTGCCAGTAGTCTTATAAGTACCCTTGTTTACCGTAACAGTTCCGCCGCCACGATCTGAACGAATCGCTGCGCTGGAAGTACCGGCTGTAGTAATAGTAAGGTTTTCGGCATTCATTACGCCACCGCCGGTAGTCATAATACCGCCAGAGTTATCCTTACTTGTTGTAATGGTAGAATCGGAAATATTTACCGTAGTACCATCAGACGACGAGTTATTAGTTGTAGCTGAACCGCCATAGCTAAAAACACCATTAGCGCCAGTTGCATCAGTTGCAATATTAGCATTTTTAATGGTTAGATTCGCACCACCCTTAGCGATAATAGCCGAGTTGGTGCCATAAAAGCTAGTATTGTCGCCGCCGTCTGAATCACCAGTTTTAGTGACTGTAATTCCAGATAAAGTGGCTGTAATATCTCCAGATACGGAAATGGCGTTCTCGTCGGTGTTAGATGATAAGAATTCGCCACTTGTGATATTCTCGTCCGACGTAATTTCTTTAACTGCCGAGTAGGATGCAGATGATGAACCGCCGTCACCATTCATTGCTGGCGCACTACCCCCACTAGTAGTATAGTTAGATTTTACCGTATCTATAATCAAGAACCACAATACGCCTAGAGTTACAACCAAGGCGGCGATTATAGCGGCATATGTGATTT
>JAFWDS010000011.1 GCA_017516075.1 Candidatus Saccharimonadota bacterium | reverse complement strand
GTATAGTAATTTGTCGTAGTGACGATATCATGATCTAGGTTTTGGGTCATCCAGATGTTGCCATCTTTTAGTTTGGCTACACAATAGGATTTGTCATCACGGCTGTCCTTAATGCCATATTGGGCATCTTCGGTCATGTTGCTAAGAACCGTAGCTTTTTCGGTAGCAGTCATAGTGGCGAATTCTTGCATGTAGGTGACACCTGGGACTTTGGTTTGACAGGAACTGACTTGTGGAGCCGGAGCATCGGATGGATGAACTAGAGTGTAGATGACCTGACCGGAATAAGTATCAGCTGGTTGGGTTTTGGAGATGTAGGCGGCATAGGTGGTGGTGAGTTTGACGCCGCCAGTACTAGCCGTCATGTCGGTGCCAGAATTCTTGTGGGCGACTTTGGTATATTCATTTGGGACTACATGGTACCCACTAAAGCTCGCATCAGAACCACCAGAAGTATTTGGTGCAGAATCTATCGTATAAGCATTAGTACCAGTTATATCACCACTATCTTGCGTGATAGCTAGCTTCATCGCCCAGTTGGATACATCGGGATTACCAGCCGATGTAGCTAGTCCGGTTTCTATAGTAGTATTAGTAGAAGCTCCGACGAGTTTATTGCTATTAGTTTCGCCAATAGTATCGCCAGTATATCCTGCGGCATAGATGGCAAACCCTTCAGAATCATTACAGAATGCGTGGAGAGTAGTAGTGCCAATATCCGCTTGGTAAGTACCATTGGCTATATTAGCATTATGAGAATCCATACCAGTACCAGAAAGAGAACAGGACTCTGGAACAGTGATATTAATTTCATCCACTACGTCATCAGCAGAGACCATACTAGAGCTAAGTGCGGCTCCAACCATAGCGGTAGTCATCATTAATGCTGTTATTACTAAGTTTTCTTTTTTCATGTCAACCTTCTTCATGCTCTCATTATATATTACGCTTGTGGTTTCGTAAAGCATGAATCTAGGAAATCGCGAAAACAATTATCCCTCAATAATTTTCCTAGGATTCGTCAATAGTAGCCTCTTAAGCTCATTCTCGTCGCAGTATTTAGCCAATTTCCTTTGTGCCGCCAGCCAATAATCCGCCCCATGACAATGATGAATGTCACTACCAAATCCAAACACCATCTTTTGTTCAAGCAATTTCTTCAAAACTTTTTTGGCGCCTCTGCCATATTTCCCCGTCACGCTACATAAATTACACTGAAACAACACTCCCATCTTGTGCAATTCTTCTAAAACCCCAAAATCTTTTTGCGCTATTTCGTACCTCTCCGGGTGCGCCAAAATCACGCGACGTCCAGCCTCCATCAAATCTAGCATTATATCACGATAATTCGGAAACTCTCCGCTAAGCGGTAACTCTACTAACAAATAATCGCCACCAGCCATCATCGAAATCTTGCCATGCTTCATTAATCCTTCTATATTTCTATCTATATATATTTCGTTTCCCAAATAAAGCTCCACATCCAAACCTTCATTGCTAATCGCCCGCTTTAGTTCTTTTAATAGTTTCGTATTCTCTTTTTTAGGTGATACATAATTAGTTTCCGGCACAAAATGCGGCGTCGCAACAATCGCCGTCACGCCACTAGCTACCAATTCACGCACCAAATCCGCACTATCCGTCAACGTCCTAGCCCCATCATCTATGCCAGGTAATACGTGTGCGTGAATATCTATCATTTATGACTCGACTCGCCGTAATAGTAATAATTGTAATTCTTAACCGACTTTTGGTTTACCATATTAAATACCACGCCAGCGACCCTTGCTCCAACCTTGTCGAGAGAATCTTTTACAGTAACCAAATCGCCCATAGCCGTGTTGCCATCTTTTAACACAATCAAAGTCTCATCCACCAAGCTCGCCAGAATCACCGAATCAGCCAATCCCCCTACCGGCGCACCATCAAATATCACTATGTCATAATAATTACTCAAAGCTTTAATCAAACGCTTGTTCTTCTGCGAAGACAAAAGCTCACTTGGATTCGGAGGATACGTTCCACAAGTCATCAAATCCAAATTCGCCACTTTTGTTGCTCTTATGTATTTTTCCAAACTTCTCAAATCGCTTGTCAAAAGATTCGACAAACCTGTAGAGTTCGGTACACCAAAAATCTTATGCAATCTACCTTTACGTAAATCGCAATCCACTAACAACACGCTTTTATCCGCCTGCGCAAAAGACACTGCAAGATTAGACGACACAAAACTTTTCCCTTCACCAGCATTCACGCTGGTAACTAGAATAGTCTTAATAGCCTTATCTACGGCGGTAAACTGCAAATTCGTCCTCAAACTCTTCACATTTTCGCTTACGATCGCCTTCGGAGACCTCTCTACAATCAACTCGGTTTCCATTTTTCTTAGTTTCGTATTGCTATTAAACACTGTACCTGCCACAGACAGCCCAAGAGCTTTTTCGATATCATCGTTATGCTTCACGGTGTCATCCATATAGAATCTAAGGAACGCAAATCCACCCACGAGTACTATCCCAATCACTACAGCTAACGCTATATCACGAGTCAACGTATCATTCGAAGGACGCTCCGGCGCCGTCGCTACCGACAACTGCTTCACGTTTTCAATTTTATAAATCTCTGTTACTTGTTTAGAAAACACTGCCGCAATTTCATTCGCAATCGTCGCAGCAAGCTTAGGATTCAAATTCTTGGCTGTAATACTAAGAATCGAAGTATCATCTACTGGCTTAATAGTCAAATTTTTGCTTAATTCTTTAACACTAACATTCAGTCCCAAATTCTCAATCACTTGATTTAGCACCAATTCACTTTTGGCTATTTCGCTATAAGTAGTAGCAAGTTTTTGACTAGCATTAATATCATTCAGAGAAATCGCCGCGCCGTCTAAACTATCAGACTTCGCAATCACTACAGTAGTCTGGGCCTGATAAACTGGCTTTTTGATATTGGTGTCATAAGCCACTACGCCCACTACCGCTAAAATTACAACCACAAAAAAAGCAATCAAATACCCTTTTAAATAACTTAAAAATTCTTTGATGTTTATTTCATCCATAAATAACTCCTACCCTCATTATAGCATAAACTTATTAATTGTAAATAGCAACATTCTTTCATTTTATCAATTCTCGCCAGCATTATTATCCTCAGAGCCATTTTCGCTCTTAGTCTCACCATTCAAATACTCATTAATTTTATTTTTCGCATTTTGCATAGATTCTTCAAATGGTACCATCACATAAAGTGGCTCATTTGCGCCTATACTATAAGTTGGTTCCATCAGCCCATCCCCATCCAAACCAATCGACTCAATTTCCCATTTAATCGAATTATCTAACTGCATTTGAATAAAATCCGTAATATCGTCGCGACTCAAACTAGTTTCAAACGAATCCGCTGCAATCTCCAAAATAGATGGTAATTTCAAAAGATAATCTCTAGAACCAGATAGTTTATTGATGATACTAGTAAGCACCTGTTGCTGATTCTCGCCTCGACGTCTATCGCCTCTATTATAAGATTTTCGCTCACGCGCAAATCTGAGAGCACAATCTCCATCTACATGCTGTGTCCCTATTATATAATCACAGTGCTTTTTGTTATCCTTTGTAGCCCTTAAATGCATCACTTTGTCCGAATAAATATCTATTCCGTCTAATTCATCCACCACCTCTACCACCGTTTCAAAACTCACTTTAAGGGTATGGTCAATTTCAATTCCAAGAAAATCCTCAATCGTTGCTTTGCTCATATTAATACCATACAAACCAGAATGTGATAGTTTATCCCTCAAACCCGTAGTCCCACGTAATTGCACATACGTATCACGCGGAATCGACAATAGCAAAATCTTGTTTTGTTTAGGATTTACAACCGTCACAATATTTACATCCGTGCGCGCCGTAGCTTTAATACCATCCCTAGAATCGCTACCAGAAATGTAAATAATAAAAGGCTCTTCAGTTAATTTTTTTTCTGATATCCCTACACCTTCTCCTACCAATTCAATTTCAAAAGTACCAATCACTCGCGTATTATCTAACATATCCGATTCTTCTTTTACCATTTCCAATCTATCTGTTTCAAGTATTATTGCATTTACAATGTTTTTACTCAAAACATCTGCCATGGTGCTCACGTCGTCATACAACTCTATATTTACTCCTACAATGTTTTGCAAACGTTTTTCTGCCTCAACCACCATGTTATCGATTTTGAGAAAACCGACGTATTTTTGTTCCAATTGCGCCAATTCATTTATTTCGCTATCGTTCATTACGATAGCGCTATATGCCTTCATCTCTGGTTTTTGCTCAGTTATTTTATTTAAAAAACCATTAAATGCGTCTGTAAAACGCAAAGTAAAACATATCCCAACAATACACCCTACTGAAAGTATTATGCATACAACTTTACTAATCACAGACGAATTATTCTTTATTACTAACACTATCAAATTCACTATAAATAGTATCAATAGAACAACAATCACTAAAACAATTATCCAATTAGCCACAATACCAATATTCAACAAAGACCTTACCAGTATAAACGATGCCAATAATTGCAAAATCATCAAAACTACACCAATTATTCGCCAAACCAAGTTTTTCTTTTCTTTATTATCCTTCATAGAATTATTTTTCATAATTCTCCAATCTACATCAATTAATCCCGTTCAAATAAATCACGCGTATAAACTTTTTCACGCACATCTTCTAGTTCCGGCGTCAACCGATTCGCCAAAATCACCGAACAATCTTCTTTAAACTTCCCCAAATCATTCACTAACTCCACTCCATTAAAACTATCATCCTTCAAAGTAGGCTCATAAATAACCACTTTTTGTCCTTTTTCTTTCAAAGATTTAATAATATCATGAATGGCTGCATCCCGAAAATTATCCGAACCCGACTTCATAGTCAAGCGATACACTCCAATCAGCTTCGGACTTTTCGCCATCACTTCGTCTACCACGAATTGCTTGCGCGTAATATTCGCTTGCACTATCGCCCTAATCAAATCCTGCGGCACATCCTGGTAATTCGCCAGTAGCTGCTTCGTATCCTTTGGCAAACAATACCCACCATAACCAAAAGACGGATTGTTATAATGTGAACCGATCCTCGGATCCAAAGAAATTCCATCAATGATGCTTTTCGCATCAATTCCTTTTACTTTTGCATAAGTATCAAGTTCATTAAAATATGCCACACGTAGAGCCAAATAAGTATTCGCAAATAATTTCACTGCTTCAGCCTCTTTGCTACCCATTGCCAAAACTTGCACGTCCTTTGCTAGAGCCGCTTCGCGTAAAAGTTCCGCAAATCTCGAAGCTTCCTCCGAATACGAACCCACAATAATCCGTGACGGATATAGATTATCATACAGCGCTTTCCCCTCGCGCAAAAATTCCGGCGAAAAGAAAATATTGTCAATTCCATATTTCTGTCGAATACTATCTACGTACCCCACTGGAATCGTAGACTTAATCACCATGGTAGTCTTTGGATTATCCAGAGAAATAACTTTTTCAATCACGTCTTCTACAGAACTTGTGTTAAAGAAATTCTTTTCCGCATCGTAGTCGGTCGGCGTAGCGATGATTACATAATCCGCATCCTCGAATGCTTCTTTATAGTCTAGCGTCGCTTTCAAATTCAGTTTTCTTTCGCCCTTCGAAGCTTCATCAAAATACTTTTCAATATATTCGTCCTGAATCGGCGAGATAAACTTATTCACCATTTTTACTTTTTCAGGAATAATATCTAGCGCCACAACTTCGTTGTTTTGCGCCAAAAGTGTCGCAAGAGATAAACCCACATAGCCGGTTCCGGCAACTGCTATTTTCATTTATAACTCCGTATCAAAATTAACTCTATATATTATATATTAAACTAGGTTTTCCGTCAACTAAGCATAAAACTCTTTGTACCACTCAGCAAATTTACGCAAACCTTCGCGTAGAGAAGTGTGTGGTTTAAGACCAAAATCTTTTTCTAATGCCGAAGTATCAGCGTATGTTACCGGTACATCGCCAGGCTGCATCGCCACCAATTCCTTATGTGCCTCAAAATCGTAGTCTTCAGGCAAAACTTTCGCTCGAATCAATTCTTCCTGCAGTATTTGTACAAAATCCAACAAGTTTTCCGGATTCGAATTACCTATGTTGTATACTTTGTATGGGGCAATCGGCAAGCCATCTTCACCATTTTTCTTTTCTGGCGCTTTCGCCATCACTCGCATGATGCCTTCCACGATATCGTCGATATAAGTAAAATCACGCTTGCAGTTACCAAAATTAAAAATCTGAATCTTTTCGCCTTTAATCAGTTTATTAGTAAATCCAAAGTACGCCATATCCGGCCGCCCCGCCGGACCATATACCGTAAAGAATCTAAGTCCAGTCGACGGTATATTATATAGTTTTGAATACGCATGCGCCAGAAGCTCATTAGACTTCTTGGTCGCAGCATACAAACTCACCGGATTATCAACTTTGTCTTCTACCGCAAATGGCACTTTTTTATTTCCACCATATACTGAAGACGAAGACGCATACACTAAGTGCTCCGGTTGATAATGCCGACACGCTTCAAGAATGTTATAAAAACCAATCAAGTTCGACTCAATATAAGCATCCGGATGATCGATAGAATATCGCACTCCCGCCTGCGCCGCAAGATTCACTACAATTGCTGGCTGATACTTTTCAAACAAATCATTTACGGCTTCCTTATCCGCTAAATTACCTTTAATAAATTTAAAGTTTTCATATTGCCCCAAATCCTTCAACCGATATTCTTTTAGTCTCACATCATAATAATCATTCACCGAATCAAACCCAATTACTTTTGCCTTCGGGTTTTCCTCACAAACTCGCTTCGCGAGATACCATCCAATAAACCCCGCCGCCCCGGTAATCAAAATAGTTTTTTCACCAAAATCAATATTCTTTTCCATAGAACATATTATACCACAAAAAAGGGCTTAACCCAGCACAGCAAAGCACTAAGTCGTCCTCAAAGACCTATTGTATACAATGAAGTATCTTTAGCACCTTTATATCTAAAGAGTATCAGAGAAGCTCAGAAATGTCAACAACTTCTCCTCTCTTTGTGATTATTTTTAACTTGCATTTTCTCCGTCTACATTATGAATTGTGTTCTTACTATTTCCCCTAGGACTTTTTAATTCTCAAATCTCGTTTTTAACTTTAAGATCCGGAGAATTCGAAGAAATGGGGCGAAGAAAAACAACATCGGTTTTAAAATAATTGGCCATGATTAAAGCAACCGCGATTTCAAAATCGTATGGGGCATCTTTTGGGGAGGTTCTCACTATAACTCGATACGCATTTTTCATACGCCAACCCTACTATATCGTTTCAGATACTTCAACCCCCTATCCCACACTTATGCTAACGTGAGAGTTGATTTTTACAAGCTCACGAATCATAATGTAAGCATATTCGGGAATACCCGTCCATTCCTAGTCGAAAGGTCTAGGGAATATTTTTATCGATATAGTTTCCAAAAACTATCTCTCACTACTTCAAAATCAGAATTCGGAAGCTTCCAAAATACAATCACAAGTAAGACAATACTACGACCATAAGCATATACTTTTTCTAATCCCAGGGTTCTATTAGTATAAACTCTTAATGCATAAAAAATACTCTAAGAATTCCCACATCCAACTCGTAAAACCCACTAATAGCGAGATAGCAAAAACATATTTCAGTATTTTTCTATCTGTCCATGAAACACCAGATGACTTTTTATCTTAATCGTCTGATTTATCTAATATCATCTTCACTTTCATCACTCTATTCTTAAATCTGAGTTTAGCTAAATTATAATTCTTTTCTAGCAACTCGTATATTGCTCCATAGTATTTATTATATTGTTTTATATCATTTAAACTCGGAAGTCCTATCTTTTTTGATATGAATCCTTTGTTACAAATATAAAAACTCTCGGCGTTTTGATTATCTACATAATTAATGAGATTCTTTCTCCTTTTAAAATGGATATAGACAAATTCATCTTGTTCTATAATCCCATTATTTTCAAAAGCTCTATATACATGGCCATTCTCCCAATAGAAAATTTGATGCTTGTAATTTTTATCATCGAGAGCCAGTACAAACCTGTGTCTCAAATTTGAAATATCAGCAAAAACTCTCTCGTTATAAGCTGGATAATTATTAGTACTATATATTTTACCAATCCCATTCTGTTCATCGAAATAAAAAGGTTTTTGGCTTAAGAATACTTCGTCATAGTTGCCAACGAGCGAACCATTTTCGCGGTACCTATTGTTTACTTTTCTCGTGTTTCGATAAAGCGTTAAATGACCGAGTGGGAAAACTTTATCATATTTTTTCAGTAAATCATCGGTAATGAACTTCCTCAAATCTCCAAATATCAAGTCTATATCGCAATGCCCCCAATAGTCATATTCTTTTATGTAATCTTCGAACAGTACTCCGAAAGTCGGTCTATAATCGCAGCATTTATAAGGCCTTTCAATCCTATACTTTGCGCCTATTTTTTTCTTCACAATCTGATTAAATTTGCTTATCGTGAGAAACTCGTACTTTAGATTAGATAAACGGGATTCCAGTTTTTGATCCGTGAAGAAAAGAAAGCTAATACTGGGATTTTTTTTAATCGATTTTAATAATAAATCATAATTGCTCGGCATCTTCCCAAAATATACAGATATTATTACTATTTTTTTCATTTACCGCTCCTCCTTAGTTTTACTTAGTGCTCTTCGGAAAATTAGCCGAACATTCTTAAAATCATTTCTGTATAGTATTATATTTATCGATAAACATATAGCGCTCGACAATCCCAAAATAATTATAGCATTCAAAATCCAATTCATATAATTTGTATTGGGCAAAAGAGGTAACGCATTCGAACATATTATTACTAATGTCACTTCAATAACCGCAACGACTATTTTTCTAACTGAAACCATTACTCCACGTTTTAAAACATATCTACTTGAGTGATAGATAAACTCACATGTCCTTATCAGCATGGCGACAATAGTTCCGATAGCTACACCTATAATTCCGTAATTGAAAACTAGTATAATTGAAATAGTTAGATTTACGATACATTCAAGGATAGCTCCATTTCTGGTTTCCTTATAGTGACCTGCGGCTAGAGTTACCGAACTATAAGGAAGACGAATAGAATGCAATAGTGTCGCAATGACAATTAGATAACCAAATAGCGGCCGAATATAATCAGCATCGGACACTCCACTAGTATAAACTTCTATAAAGGGCGTAATTAGTAGTAAAGAACACGCAAACAAGATAGGGATAAAGGTAAAGAAAAGTGATTCTGCTATGCCGAAGGTTTCGCTAAGTTTCTTGTCCTCTCGTTTAGCAATCATATCACCAAATCCAGAACTAATACTGTCATAAAACATTGCAACAATTTTTTTGACACCACTAATCACGAGCGCGTAAACAGAATAGACCGACACCTCTGACAAAGTACTAAAAATCGAAAGTACAACAATATCAGTATTTCCATGAATTACGGCAGCAATATGCTGCGCTAGAGCATCCCATTTCTGCTTAATCGCATAGTTCCTATTTCCCGCTTTCAAATCAATGCTATATCTTCTTCTGACATAGATATTCTGTAGTATGGGACGAATCATAAACAATAGTGCGCAAACCAATTCTAATATTTGTATTGAAATATCAAGTCTGCACAAAACAACAATAGCAATAATATTTAAAATATAAATAAGAATTGAGAATAAGGATACAATGTACTTTTTTTGATTAGCACACAAGAATACTTTATAAACCCATCCAATATAATACTCCATAAATGTACTAATGGATATTATTAGAATTAATGATGCCGTAAAAAACCAATCAAAGCCAGTATTTACAAATAACGGAAAAAGGAAACATAATAGTAAAACATAAAAGATCAAAACATAGGCAACTCTACCAAAAAATTTCTGAGAAGCAGCCAGTATATCATTAATACTTCTTTCATCCTTTTCCGCAATTGGCTTATAAAGCATAAACTGGATAACGCCACCAAAACCAGCCTCAATTAATGATATATACGATAAAAAATTAGTAATAGAAGACACCAAACCATTAACATCGGAACCATACTTAGAAATGATTACTCTAGGAAAAACAAAACCAAAAAAAACCATTACGACCTGTAATAACAAATTAGTTACAATATTGCGCAATGCTCTTTTTGATCTCATTTTTTTACTAGTCCTAAATCTATCATATCACCTAATTTCTTATTCCATTTTTCATCGACAAATGGGACCATTCCACCACATGTTGTAAAAGTAAACTCTCCAAAATATAATTTACCATTTATTTCATACCAATCCACTCTTACATGTGGAATACCCTTTGAAAACAATGAGCTAAACATTTTCATCTTTTCAAAATTTCTCGGTTTTTCTGGAGTATATTCAAGTGGCAAATAATCACTTCTAGCGCAATCAGTAATAAGCATATCCATATCATAAAAACTCATTTTAGCAGTTTCATGATTCTCAAGACCTTCTGATAAATACATTATTTCTGGCCTACCATTAAAACAAAAGAATTTATAATCTCGCATAGTTTTACTATTATCGTCTTCCATATATTTTTCTATAATAATACGTGGCTTTACATTTTTATATGGCCATTCACGATGAACATAATAATAGTTTCGTTTTAAACACTTGTTTATTATTCTCTTAGCATTAATTAGATTTAGTTTTGATTTATCCTTACATATAATTACACCACCAGAATCATGAGTACATTTTATTACAAACTGATTAGGTAAAACATTAAAATCGATATCCTCAAACCTATTGTAAACTCCAATCGTAGGTATAATATATTTCTCACCGATTAAATCAGATACATATCTTTTTGCTTCGTATTTATCCACCATTGTAGTATAAATATCTCTTCTGTCATGCAGCTTTAGCCACTGTAGTTTTTCATTGAAAGATTTTGGATCATCTAGATTTAGCTCTTTGTGAAAAACCAAATGGTATTTTTTTTTCAAAAATTGTTTGTCATCCATAAAATTAAACAAACCCAACCGAGAGAGATAACGAAAACGTGATAACGGATCAAACAATAGCTTTTTTATTTTCATCTAACCTTATCCTTTCCTCTTTTTGACTAATCAAGACTTTCTGCACAATTATTGTAGAGATTATAATCGGAACATACCACACACATTGTGCAGAAAACATAACAGCAGTCCAATCCATCAAACAAATAATTAAAATTAACATGAACGCAAGAATTACCATAGCTTGCAAATCTTTGCCAACGATACTTTTCTTGCATTTAACTAAAATGATAGTATTCCTTATCGTTATCGAATAATACATCAATAGACCAAATAGCCCAAATGAACACATTATTTCTATAAAGTTATTATGCGAATACCTATACCCAGTAGACGTTCTTGATGCAAAGAATCCCCATCCGCCACCAAAAATCGGATGCTCCGGTATCAATTCTAGCCCCTCTTTTATCATTATTTCTCTCATATCAGTCGAATAAGAATACTCACTCTTAGCATAGTCTTCTACGAACATTGTTGAGACCATTTTTTCAACCCTTCTACCCATAATATTGTAAAAAGCTGGTATAGAAAACAAACCAACAACGGCCAATACCGATGCGGCTCCAACCAGCAACCATTTTATAATTTTATCCTTATTAAAACAAAGGTACATCACGGCGTTTGTCGCTAGTATTAATAACACTTTTTTCGAACCAGTCAGAAGACCAAGAATCATAAGTATTATAAATAACAATAGGTTTTTCTTGTCTTTTGTCTTCAAGTAAAACCACAAATGAAATGTAGCAAGAAGACCCATATTATAACCAACTATATTAACATTATCACTTAGCTCTCCTCCTATCCTGCCAGAATTTGCTATTATTGCTGCCCCCTCATTTATAACTAAATATGCTATTGAGAATATACTTATAGATAGAAGAACATTCTTGAGCATTTTCGTATTATCGCTCATAATCAAATAATCTAAACAAATATACAAAGAAATGTTTTCTATCAGTCTAAGTAATAATGAATCCCATGAAAAAGTGTCGCTTTTCCTTATAAAGAATCCATAAATAAAATACATCGCATAGACCAAAATCACCCATACAAAAAAGAACTTATAATTATACTTTTGTTTCAAATTATCTTTCATTATCGCGCATAAAACCGTAAGAATAAGACCAATAGTAATAAGAATAGTATATAATGGCATAGCCCCAGACTTATAAAAACAAATTTCCGCCAGCATAATTGAAATAATACTCAATGATGCGCAGAAGCGTTTCGTCAATACTAAATCATGCCTATTTTTCATTTTTTTTAGCAACTTCCTTTATCCAATTATACCATTTCTCAAATACTTTATTTGGATTATGTTTTTCCATAGATCCTCTCGCTTCTATTCCAATCATCTTTGACTTTTTATCATCCGACAACAAATCATCCATAGCCCTAGCTAGCCCATTCTCGTTCTTAGCAGGAACTATTATCCCATTCTTACCATTTTTTATTATATCGGACACTCCACCCGGAGCCCAATCAGTTGATATGCACGGCAAACCGATAGACATAGCTTCTAACAAAGCATTAGGCATCCCTTCATAGTCAGAACTAATAACAAATAAACGTGCATCTTTTATCTCATTTATTACATTGTCCGATTCTCCCATCAACAATACCTGATTACCTAAGCTAAGCCTCTTAATCATATTTTCAAGGTCCTTCTTTTGTTCACCACCACCATAAATTTTTAATTTTACGCTAGGATACTTATCTTTGATTAATCCAAACGACTTTATCAATAGTTCATAATTCTTCTGCGGGTGCAATCTTCCCACTGCGACAATATCTTTACCATTCTCTAAATGCTTCTTAATTGTTCTATCAATAAAAACTGGATTTGGTATTATCACGCTTTTAGACTGAGTTTTTTTACCAAAAAAACTTCTAGCCGCACTCGTCTGAAATACAAATCCGTCAACTTTTTTGAATGAAAAATGCCTTAATAGTCCCCGCAGCCCAGAATAATGACTATTCGACGGATCACATCTTTCAGAATAAACAATTTTTCCTCTTATTTTTTTACTCATTGCCGCCACCAAATAAATAGGTTGCAACCAAAAACTAATAGTGACATCCGGTCTAATTTTTTTTAAAGCTTTTTTAATACTGAAATATTCGGCTATTATACTAACCACTCTGCTATTCTTTTTTTCAATATTAATAACCTTTATTCTTTTATCAATTTCAAATTCTTTTTTAATCGTTCCCAGTATTATTAGTGTTACATCACAACCCAGATTCGCCATCGCATTAGCAATTAAGACCGATTGTTTCTGTGCTCCCCCCACACCATGAATATAAGCTATAAATACTATTTTCATTACGACAACCTACTTTCTTCTTTCTTTTATTCTGCCTATAACATCAGTTATTGCAGGAAAATTCATGCATACTCTCCGACCATAGTCAAACATATGTAAAACATCTTTGTCTCTCATTGACGAATACAGCAACTCAAACTCATGCGCCCCCTTGATCCTTTTTTGCTCCTTTTTGCTATACTTCTTTATTTTTTGCCACTCGCAGTTCAAGAACGCTTTTTTAATCTCAATCAGCTTTTTTGTATCCGGCCTATTTATCTCCGAGTCAGTATGCAGCTTAACTTTATATTCATCCAATAGAACAAATTTAGAATCCTCTGCGGCATCCGCCAAAAACTGAAGGTCTTGATGTCTCTTAAGCGTCTCATCAAACCCACCAAATTCATAAATCTTATTCTTTCTTATCAAAACCGTAGACGTATAAATCGATACCGCTCTCGACAGTATTTTAAATTGAATGTCGTCCGTAGAATACTTCTGACATCGCCTGATTTCCTTATCATCCTTATAGGCTATCCATAGACATGAAACTACGTCTGCTTTTTCTTTTTTCAGAAGCTCCAGTTGCTTTTCAATTTTATCCTTCTCCCATTCATCGTCATCATCCAAAAACGCTACGAACTCACCCCTAGCTTCCTTAATCCCATAATTTCTCGCTACTGCACCATTAATATGTATCGGCTGGACAACAAGTTTTACTCTTTGGTCTTTATAAGTCTTCATTAGCTGTTTTAGTTTTTTATCCCACTCATCGCCTTTTTCATTATCGTCTACAACCAAGACTTCAATCTTTTTATATGATTGATTTAGTACGCTATCAATCGCACGCTTTAGCGTATCGTTCCTTTTATAAGATGGTATCACGCAAGAAACCAAACCTTTTACAATTTCTTTTGGCTTATCTTCTGAACTAATTAACGTATGTGGAAGTTGTAATCCTATATTTTTAATCACATATAGACCCCTCTTCCCTTCAAAACAACCATCAAAACAAATACTATCACCATCTCTACTCCATCTTGGGTGAAGATCGCAACGCGTATCATTATCATATTTAAATGGTGATTTTACTTTTGTAATTTCAATACATGTATTTTCACCAAGCACTCTGATGGTAGATATCCGATTCCTATCCGGATATGTATCAGTTACAATATATTTCCTATCCGGAGAATAGCTAGGATGCCCATCCATAGTCAAAAAGTCCCATTTTCTATCAAAATCCTCACTTCTATCTTTCATTAAATAATAACCATCGGTTTTGCCTTTTCTGCAATATGCAATTACTTCATTATCGTTTTTCCAATAACAATGAGAGACCATATCGTCATCGGAAAGATTGTAAAGATTCTTGCCATCGATATCGCAAGTCAGCAATCTGCTATACTTTTTACCGCCCTTGAGCCAACGATGAATCACCATAAAACGTTTACCATTCGGACTAAGCATCAAGTGATTAACCTTATGTTCCATCCCTTCCATTTCTGGACGATGCTCAAAATCATAAAGCTGCGCATACGTCAAAACCGGGTCAATCTCTTGAGTCTTCAAATCGATTCTCCACACGCATGGACCATTCGGAACATCTTCCCCTTTGGTTTTATCTTCTAGATTAGAGTAACCATATCCAGGACGCAACCTATGCAAACGAGCAAAATCTAATGATAGTGCAACTTTGCCGTCATCGGAAACAGTATAAAAAGGCATATCATAAACAACTTCTTTATGCGATTTAATATCTAAAACAATTCCACAAAATCTACCATTTCTAAAATCATTATAAAAAATCTTCGAACGAAAGTCGGGCCCCAACCATCCCACCATACAACCTTGCTGGACATTCCATGAATGCGTAGTTGCAATCTTCTCGACAGAATTATTATTCTGCGTATCAATCAAAACGACGTCCGCCGGCTCTTTTGGCGCAACATCCTTTGAAGTTTCTTTTGCACGAAGGCAAAGCATAAATCTACCAGTTGCATCCCAAGGCGATTTATCATAATAACCAAAAAAGTACTCATATTCATCATTCGGCGCAACTCTTTCAATAACGCCTTCAGACTTTGGTTTTCTGGAAATAGCACAACAAGCGCCTTGATATGTTCTTTTTGCCACCTTTTTTATCGCTGGGAATCTTCTTAATAGATTATTAGCTTTTTGCTCTATACCCATGCTATGCCCTCTTCCTTAAAACTTTTTTGTATACGAGTTTTTGCAACCAAATTGGCATACAAAATAACGCCAACTGTGCAGTTGCCACGGTTAAATAATCGCCAAGAGACGAAAAACCAATTTTATAACCATTTCTCCGAATCTTAATTAATAGTTTTGTATTAACCCAACTTTTTCGCTTTCGATAGGTATCTTCATCGAACCTAAAATGAAGTAAGCATTCGTTTATATTCTCCGCCCTGCATCCATCATGAAGCATTCTAATCCACAAATCCGTGTCCTGATTCTTTCTATAATCACCATACCCTCCAACTTTTAAAACGCTAGATTTTTTATACATTACCGCGGGATGATTAAAAGGATCTCTCCTTTTCGCATATTTATGAATCTCATCATTATTAAGTGGCACATTACGATAACCAACTACACTATCAATTGTCCCAGAAAACTCTTCGACTAAGCAGCCCACAATATCGAGACTATCGTCTTTTGCAAATCTCTGCAATTGTTTTTCACATCTTGTATGTTCCGAAATATCATCAGCATCCATTCTCGCAATCAGTTCATTCTTGCATTCTTTTATACCCTCGTTTAGTGCTCGCCCTAAGCCAACATTTTGCTTCAACTGAACACTTTTGATTACCTTACAATTCTTTTTCCTGTCATTTACTACTTTTTGCAATGTTTTGGGAATTGGTCCATCTTCCACCAAAACTATTTCATCCGGTTTTGCGCTTTGGTTAATCATGCTATCTAACGCTAAACCTAGATATTCTGGATTATCTTTTTTATAAACCGTCATTAATACACTATATTTCATTTTTACTCCCATTCAAACGCTTAACCGTTCTTGGTTTTAAAACAGAAATAACTGTAAGCATGCTAATTTTGAAATCCTTAACTGTGCTAAATTCTTTCAAATAATTTAAATTATAGTGCATTTTCTGTGGCAATACTTTACTAACATATATCTCATCCACGCTATTATTCTTGTTAACAAACTTATTCATAATTTCATCTTCGTCCTTAAACATTATACTCGCCTCCGACGTTACTCCCGCTCTCATTAGTAGCGTTGATTTCATCTCATCGGTGTATTTATCCACATACTTTCTAACTTCTGGGCGCGTACCCACAAAAGACATATCACCCTTCAATATGTTAATCAACTGCGGCACTTCATCCAAGCGAATTTTGCGAATAAACTTTCCGACATGGGTAATACGCCCATCGTCTTTCGTAGTCACAAGCGAACCAACTTTATCAGCATCCTGAATCATAGTTCTAAATTTAAAAATCTTAAAAGTCCGATTATACCTCGTCACCCGTTCCTGCCTATAAAACACCGGTCCTTTAGAATCAATCTTGATTACAATCGCAATTATTAATAAGAAAGGCAAAAACACGATAAAACCAACTAAACTAAATACGATATCAAAAAATCTTTTCAAGAAAAGACTCACCTTCTTATGTTGAAGGACGTCATAATACTTTTTGACCTCATCGTTTTTCATCGACTTTGGCAAATCATCCCACTTCTTCATTTTTATCATGACCCCACTATCTCATTATATTTTTCACAGATATATCTGACATCTTCATCAGACAGCTTTGTATGAAGTGGCAACGAAATTTCGTTCATATACATATCATACGCATTCGGATAATCATCGATATCAAACCCAAGCTTCTTATACGCAGTATGCATTGGCAATGGTTTATAATGAACATTAGAAGCTATACCGGCTTCAGCTAGTTTGGTGATAATATCATTCCTTTTATTAACATCAATTCTCTTTACCCTAGTAAGCATTAAATGCATGCTAGACATACTATCGCCATTCTCATGTTCGATAATATCGATTTTGTCTTTGTCGAGCAGTTCATTATACAATCTAATGATTTCTTTTCTTCTCTTCAAAAGCTCAGGATACCTTTCGAGTTGCGCTAGGCCTATCGCAGCCATAATGTCAGTCATATTGCACTTTTGACCAGTATAAACAATGTCGTACTCCCACGCACCGAGTTTGTTCTTTGCCAATGCATCCTTTGATTGACCATGCAAGCTCCAGAGCATAAATTCTTGATACAAAGCCTCATTATCCAAGCCATCAACATGCTTCCAAGTCAATGCGCCACCCTCGGCGGTAGTCAGATTCTTGACGGCATGAAAAGAGAAACTAGTAAAATCAGCAACACTGCCACTTCTTTTCCCTTCAAAAGTTGCACCAAAAGAGTGTGCCGCATCTGCAGCTACGATTATTCTCCCATATAATTTTTGCAAATCATTATTTGGTCTAAATAGCGATTTTTTTCTTTCGACAATTTCAAATATCTTATTATAATCACACATCACACCAGCAATATCTACCGGGATAATCACCTTCGTCTTTTCTGTAATAGCCTTTTCGAGCGCTTCATAATCCATTTCATAAGAACCCTCCTTTGTATCCACAAGCACGATTTTTGCACCCACATGATCGATTACGCTAGCAGATGCAGTATATGTGTATGCGCTCGTGATAACCTCATCGCCAGGGCCCACACCCAAAACCTTCAAAATCAACTCTTGGCAAGCAGTGTTAGAATTTAAACATACAGCCTTCTCCGTACCGCAATACTCAGCAATCTTTGCTTCGAATTCCTTAGTTTTCGGTCCAGTCGTAATCCAACTAGACTTTAATACGTCAACAACGTTCTCGATTTCCTTTTCACTAATGTCCGGCGGCGAGAAAGGAATAATTCTTTTTTTCATTATCTATTCTCCTTCGCCGGCTTGTATGTTGACACCAATCTAGCAGTCTGTTTTTTAATTGTTTCGTCATTTTTCTCGGCGGCCTTTATTAAACTATCTAGATCTTCCATAAAAGTTTCTTCAATTCTAATCGGCTTCCCAATATGAATCAACTTATTTGGCGTCTCTTTCAGTCCTTCTTCCTCCATCAGCATCTCTTCATAAAGCTTCTCGCCAGGGCGAAGACCCGTAATCACAATTTTTATGTCCTTGCCCGGTTCCAAGCCCTTATATCTAATAATCTGCTTCGCGAGATTATATATCTTTATCGGCTTTCCCATATCAAGCACAAAAATTTCACCACCTTCCGCATAAACTGAGGCTTGCAAAATCAAACTAACGGCTTCTGGGATTGTCATAAAATAACGTGTCACGTCTTTATGAGTTACAGTGACAGGTCCACCATTTTCAATTTGCTTTAAGAATAATGGAATCACCGAACCATTAGATCCGAGTACATTACCAAAACGTACTGCCACGTAACTAGTTTTTGATTTTTTATCATAGTATTGAATAATCATTTCGCAAATACGCTTCGATGCGCCCATGATATTAGTCGGACGAACCGCTTTGTCCGTACTCACCAAAATGAATTTTGAAACACCATATTTATCAGCCAGCTTCACAGTGTTTAAAGTTCCAAGGCAATTATTCTTAATGGCTTCATTCGGGCTACACTCCATCAAAGGAACATGTTTATGCGCCGCCGCATGGTAAACTTGGTCAGGATGAAACTCTTCAAATACTTTTTCAAGACGAGCACAGTCGCGCACCGAACCAATAATCGTCTGCAAATTCAAACCTGGGTAATCACGATAAAGCTCCTGCTGAATCTCATAAGCATTGTTTTCATAAATATCAAATATAATTAAAAGTTTTGGACTCGCTTTCGCAATTTGACGACAAAGCTCAGAACCAATCGAGCCACCACCGCCAGTCACTAAAATCGTTTTCCCAGCGACATGCCTAAGTATTTCATCATCATTCACGACAATCTGATCTCTACCCAAAAAATCTTCATATTTAATTGGACGAATTTTTTCAACAATGTCCTCTGCGTCTTCGGCCATCGTCACATAAATAGATGGCAATATTTTAATTTCGCATTTAGTTTTTTGGCACTCCGCCACAATTCTAGCAATTGTTTCCTTACTAGCTGACGGAATACAAATGATTATTTGTTCGATTTTATATTTTTCTACCACCGACGGAACATTATGACTATTTCCGACAATCGGAATACCACGAATACGATTTCCTCGTTTTTGCCTATCATCATCAACAATGCACCTAACCCAAATTCCACCATATTTCTGAGGACTACGGTTTAGCTCATCAATTAGCATTCGGGCAGATTCGCCACCGCCAACAATCATAGTGTTTTTTAAACGTTTTTTTCCTGACAAGGCACGCAAAAATACCCGGCAAATACGATACGAATAGCGTATCCCGCAAGTAAACAAAAAGAGTAACGCTGCAAAAATAAACCAAAAGCTACGCGGCATCGGAAGAAACATAGCGTGTTTGTATAGAAATATCACCAAACTCGCCAATGTACAAGAAATCATAATCGATATCAACTCTGGTACTGAAGCATATCGCCAAATAGAAGTGTACAATCTAGCAATTGCGAAAATTGCCACCACGATAGCACAATCAATCAGCAGAAAATGCGTCACACTCTGAATGTATTCAACTGGTATTTGCTGAAAATCAAAACGCATCCAAAGCGCTAAAAGCGAAGCAACAACAACAGAGATGACATCAAAAATAACCAAAGCTATAATCCGCGATATCTTTTTATTCAAAACAATACGTACTTTATTTCTCATAAAAAATAAACTTCCGTACATATTATACCACAAAAACTCTCTTTTTTAAAGCACTAGTACTAATCTTCCTCACGCGCGTTGTTCACTTTAAACCCAACCGCGATAATCATCTGCAGGTTGTAATGTGTAACTCCTCTCGTCACGTCACGATTTCCTTCTTTTTGAACTATCCGGAATTTCCGGATAGTTACAATTTCCTCTAATTCGTGGTCACTCAAAATTTTGCCAATGTGCTCACTCACAGTTCTTACATCCACCCCATACAACGCCGCCATCATCTTTTGTGATAACCAGATATTCTCGTCTTTGTATCTTAATTCAAGTAAATACCTTGTTAAGTGAAAGCGCGGGGGAGCTTTCTTACGCCACCGCCTTGCCCTTTAAAAAAACTATAATTTCGTGAAGTCACAAAATGTGACATCACGAAATAATCAAGTTCTTCTCTCGTAAGTTGAAACATAAAATCTTTCCCCTCAAATCTTTCTATAAAGCACAAAAAGAATTATTTTACCAAAAACATGATATAATCAAAGCATGAGAAGAAACACGACACTCACTATTAACATCCTAACAACAACCACTATCATCACAGGAGCTATTCTTGCTTCTACCTATGTCTCTGCCGAGAATGACGTAGTAGATGAAATCAATATCACTGTCCCCATTTCTTGTACTCTATCTGGTACTGGCATGAATAGCCATAATGCCAATATCACTAATGGCACCTACCAAGCTGATATCGGCACTACTACGTTACATGCATTTTGTAATGATTCTGAAGGCTTTGCTATTTACGCGGCAGGATATACTGGCGATACTATTGGTGAGACTAATAGCAATAAACTCGTCGGAGCTTCTACTAATACTACTATAGAAACCGGACTAGCTACATCGGCTGGCAATCCAGATGTTTCTAACTGGGCTATGAAACTAGCCATCACTCAAGATTCTGGCGATACAACTGGTACCAATGCTTTTACTATTGATTCTGCTCCTAATGTAGCTCTTCCAAGTGAAGCAGAACAATCCGCTACAAGCGCTTCATTTTCGCAGTATCATGTAGTACCAAACGAATACACTAAAGTCGCTCACAAAAACTCCGCTACTGATATGACCGCAAACACTGGCGGAGTTAAACTCACTACTACTTATGCAGCATACATTTCCAAAACCCAACCAGCCGATACCTATTCTGGCCAGGTCATCTACACTCTAGTTCATCCATCCGACGCTCCTGCTCCACAAGTCAGTTCCTGTCAGACCAAAGTTCCTGGTGTCACCTACATGCAAGAATTTGCCACTATGACTACCGAGGAAAAAGCTGCAGTTTTAGGAAACATGACCGAAGACGCCCAGTATAGCCTCAAGGATAGTCGTGATAATAAATCCTATTGTGTAGCCAAACTAAAAGACGGTAACATCTGGATGACCCAAAACCTAGATCATGATATCGTCACTACGACAAATTACTATACTAACCAAAACACCGACATCGGCTATAATACTTCTACTGGAGAATACGACACTGCTACCTGGACGGCACCCAGTGCCACTCTTACAGATGCTAACAAAAGCAACTGGGTAGGCTCATATACAATTCCTATGTCTTATGACCCAGGTGACCTTTACTGGAACGCTACCAAATCAGACTATAGCGATTGGGACGCCTACTACGATAGCTGCACTTTGAATAACACTACAAACAAATACGAAAACTGTGACGAATTGCTAAATCCCATCAACACTTACATAGATACCACTGGTGAATCCCAGTATCATCTAGGTAACTATTACAACTGGACTGCTGCTGTAGCTATGAGCGATAGTAGCTCCTATACTACATCAAACGAACTGATAGAACAATCCATCTGCCCAGCTGGCTGGACTCTGCCACGCGTAGGTACCGGTGATGATTCCTTCTATAGCCTCTGGAATGAATATGGTTTCACTAGTAGAAGCTACACAGACACTAATAGTAACAACCAACATGACGAAGGTGAAGATGCCCTCTGGACTACTCCGCTTTACTCCGCTGCTGGTGGGTACTTCGGCAGTGTACTAGGCGGCGTTGGCTTCGGCGGCGACTTCTGGTCGCCGGTTGTACTTATCAATGGTAAAGGCGCCGCGCTCGCGAGCTTCCACGTGGATGGCAGCGTCAGCCCTTCCAATTATGGCAATCGCTACGGCGGCAATTCTGTCCGCTGCGTTGCACGCCCCACGGCGTCATCGGTCTCCGGCCTATAATCCACCTAATGTCACATTATAGTTATTAAATAACTCCATAGCACAAGTTCTACCAATCAGTAAAACCTAATTATTTAATTAGAATTAATCATCCATACCAAATTCACATGAGAATTAGTGCAACATAAGCACATTAATTTCGCGGAAAAAATGTAAAAAATCACACTTTTTCCGACTATTTTTTGTATTAACCTCGATTTTGAAACATATGGGATCTTAGCAAATAAAAAAAGCGAGTGGCAGAAAACTATTTTTCGAACAGCATTTGATAATGATAAGTTTGTTTAATTAGGTAAAACAATAGCTTGCGATTTCGAAACATATGAAATCGCCCATATAAAAAATACAACTCACCGGATTGTTGAGGAAACTGAAATTTCCGAAACAATCCGACGAGTGTTGTATTTTTTATCTTGGCGCGCATTTCATCGTTGAGAAATGCAAGCTATTGTTTTACCAAACCTTAACTAAAATTTCGCCACCAAGTCTATTTTTCTTGGCTTCTCTGCCAGTCATCAAACCTTTCGAGGTAGACACAATAATCATACCACGTCCAGATTTAATGGTCGGCAAATCTTCAGCCGAAGAATAAACTCGACGACCAGGTTTAGATACCTTTGAAATCTCGTTGATTTTGGCAACCATACCGGGTTCATTAATAGTGACCTTAAGCATAGCACGTGGCTCACCTTCAACTATTTCAGCTTTAGCCACATAACCATTTTTGGCCAGCACATCAACCACCCCAGCCTTCAACTTAGAAGTCGGGACGAGGATTTCATTCTTGCCTACCATTACCGCATTACGAATACGGGTAATCAGGTCGGCGATTTGATCAGTAGATTGTAATGACATATTCTCTCCTTTCTCCTACCAGCTACTCTTAGTTACACCAGGAATTTCGCCCTTTGATGCTTTTTCCCGGAAATTAATACGACTGAGACCGAATCGGCGCATATAACCACGTGGACGACCATCCAACATGTCACGATTCTCGAGCCTCGTAGGACTGGAATTTCGTGGCAGTTTTTGCAAACCTTCTAAATCGCCGGCAGCCTTAAGCGCCTCACGCTTGTCTTTATATTTTTCGTACATTTTACGTCGTTTTTCATCACGAAGCACTGCAGATTTCTTAGCCATACTACTTTGCCTCCCTAGAAAACGGCATTCCGAAGAGTTCTAACAATTTTAGACTTCCTTCCTTTGAACCATTTTTAATAATAAATGTAATTTCTAGACCATGGAGAGCTGATGCGTCCTCAAAAGTGATTTCTGGGAATACAGTTTGCTCTTTGAGACCAAGGTTATAATTGCCCTGGGCATCAAACGCATTACGCGAAACACCATGAAAATCGCGAACGTGTGGCAAAGCGATGTTGATTAGCCTATCCACAAATTCATACATCTTGTCATTACGTAGAGTCGTGAGATAGCCAACTGGCGCACCCATGCCTTTACGAATTTTGAATGTCGCAATCGATTTCTTGGCGAGGCGAGAAGTCGCCTTCTGACCAGTAATCTTTGCAAGCGTCAATTCTACGGTCTCGGTAAAACGCTTATCTTCACGCTTTTTACCTACACCACAAGAAACGACGACTTTTTTCAGCTCTGGAACTTGATTGATGTTCGTGAGCTTTAACTCCTTCTGGAGTTTCGCCTTTAGCTCGTTATTGTAGAGAGCTTTCAGGCGTGGTTGTGCTGATTTCTCAGCAGCCGTTTTCTTTTCCGCCATTATTTAGCTCCTTTCTTGGCTTTTTTATCGGCCTTCTTCTCGGCACGACTTTTCGAATTGTCAACTTTTTTCACAGCCGACTTCACGTACTTTGAAGCCTCGACTAGCTTCAAATTCGATAAATCAATTCCTAGATGGACAGTCTTCTTACCACCGGTTGGGTTGATGTAGGACTTGCGCATATGTCGTTCGACTACGCCGATATTCTCGAGACAAGCCAAACCTTTAACACGATCAATTCCTACAATTTTCGCGGTCTTACCTTTGTGGCTACCAGAAATTACGGTAACTTTGTCTCCAACTTTCAAACTTTTCATTAGAGTACCTCCGGTGCCAAGCTTATAATTTTAGTAAAACCAAGGTCACGTAGTTCCCGAGGGATTGGTCCAAAGACACGAGTTCCCTTTGGCGTCTTGTCATCGTTTACAAGCACTGCTGCATTTTCGTCAAAACGGATAGTCGAACCATCTGGGCGACGAATTGGCGCTACAGTGCGCACGATTACTGCCCGAACTACAGCCTTTTTCTTGATATTGCCGGTCGGCGAAGCGTCCTTGACGGAGCAAGTTACAATATCGCCAACTCTAGCATAGCGTGCGCGAGTACCACCAAGTACACGAATCACTCCGAGTTCCTTAGCGCCACTATTATCGGCCACCTTGAGTCTAGTTTCTTGCTGTATCATTATGCTTCCTCCCCTTCAGCCTCATCAGCCTCTTCGTTTTCGTCAGCCTCATCAGCCTCTTCGTTTTCGTCAGCCTCATCAGCCTCTTCGTTCTCGTCAACTTCATCAGCCTCTTCGACCTCTGCGGCTTC
The DNA here is from genome assembly GCA_017516075.1 of Candidatus Saccharimonadota bacterium. Taxonomy (GTDB): domain Bacteria; phylum Patescibacteriota; class Saccharimonadia; order Saccharimonadales; family Saccharimonadaceae; genus Nanosyncoccus. The sequence continues at coordinate 24,347 of JAFWDS010000011.1, read as the reverse complement.
TTTCGCCTCATCGTCGATTTTCTCGATTTCTTCAGATTTCTTCGCCTTGGCGATTTCATCTGCGCCAACCTTCTCAGGAAGCTCAACGTTATTAACGTCTTCTTTTAATTCAACTGTTCCTCGTGCTTTTTCGAGTACCTTGACCAAAGTATAAGCTTTGGTCTTGGAAATCGGAGCCGTCATCGCAATCTGTACGCGATCACCTATATGAGCTTCATTTTTTTCATCATGAGCTGTATATTTACGAGTTTTGGTGTACTGCTTACGATAAAGCGGATGAGTTTCTCGACTCACTATCGAAACGGTAATGGTCTTATCACGCTTATCAGAGGTAACAGTTCCTATGAGTGTGTGTGCCATTTAAAACTCCTCTTTCTTAATTATTTTACATTTCACTGGAAGTTTGTGAGATGCTAAGCGCAAAGCCTCTTTGGCCTGCTCTTCGGTCACTTCAGCGATTTCAAACATCACTGTACCAGCTTTCACTTTTGCTACATAAAACTGCGGCTCACCTTTACCGGAACCCATCTTGACATCAAGAGGCTTCTTGGTAACTGGAGTATGTGGGAAAATTCGAATCCAAATTTTACCACCACGCTTAATATAACGCGTAATCGCCTGACGTGCTGCCTCGATTTGACGAGAGGTGATACGTTCATTGTCGAGAGACATTAAACCAAAATCACCAAATGCCACCGTATTACAACGCGTTGCGACACCTTCGTTTTTGCCTTTACGAACCTTGCGGTGTGCAAGCTTCTTTGGAATCATTATAGCCATCTTACTTTTCCCCCTTATAAATCCAAACTTTTACGCCTACGATACCAGCTACGGTCGGTGCATGATGACAATAAAAGTCGATATCAGCACGCAAAGTATGTAGAGGCACCGAACCTTCAATGAATTTTTCACGACGAGACATTTCGGCGCCGTTTAGACGACCTGCCACCTCGATACGTACACCCTTGGCTCCAGCATTCATGGTCGATTGTAAAGCCATTTTGACTGCACGACGGAAATTCATCCGCTTACCCAGCTGAAAACCGATATTTTCGGCCACCAGCTTGGCGCTCAGTTCTGGTTTTTTAACTTCTTCTACGTTGATCCTAATCGGACCTTCGACGATTTTCTCGAGTTGAGCTTTTAGCTCATTAATTCCGGCGCCCTGCTTACCAATTACGGCACCAGCCTTGGCTGTCAAAATCGTAATCGTAGTAAGATTTGCGGAGCGCTCGATATTGATTCTAGCGATTGTTGGACGATTGCTAAATCTGTCCTCAATCAGCTTGCGAATCTTGACGTCTTCCACCAGCCAATGACGGAAATCTGCCTTGCGGGTAAACCACTTAGAAGACCAGTCTTTGCTGACTTGGAGACGGTAAGAGATGGGATTAACCTTCTGACCCATATTACTTTTTCTCCTTCTTCGCATCTGCCTTAGCGTCGGACTTTTCGGTCTTTTCGGACTTCTTATCCGCGCTCTTTTCGGCAGCTTTCTTTACTTTTTCTTCGCCTGCGACCTCAACAAATATGTTGGACGAAATCTTCTCATAAGGAAGCGCACGACCGCGTGAAGCTGGTTTGTAACGGCGCATCCTGGTCCCACTAGTCACAAAAATTCTCGCAATTCGGATAGTTTTTGGATCAATGGAAACCTTGGAATTATTTAACAAATTCGCATTTGCCGACTCTACAGCTTTGAGAACTGCGCGAGCGGCCCGCCTCGGTGTATGTTCCAAAATCACCACTGCATCAGCGACATAACGGTCTCGCACCAAAGATGCAACGATATTCGTCTTCCTTGGCTGAGAATCGATACCTTTTTCGTATGCATGCGCAAAATATGTTTCTGCCATCGTTATGCCTTTCCTTTCGCCGCCGCAGCTTCAGCTGCTTTCTTACCACCATGGCGTTTAAATTTACGAGTTGGCGCAAATTCACCAAGCTTGTGACCCACCATATTTTCCGAAATAAAAACTGGAACATGAACTTTGCCATTGTGTACAGCAATCGTACGACCAACCATTTCTGGCGAAATCGTAGATTGTCTAGCCCAGGTTTTGATCACGGTACGGTCCTCGCTGGAAAGTGCGGCAATCTTTTTTGCGAGTTTGTAGTCTACAAATAGACCTTTCTTCAGACTCCTCGACATTATTTCCTCTTTCCTTCGTGGCGACTGCGCACGATCATCTTATTAGTTTTCTTATTGTGACGGGTACGATAGCCCAAAGTGAGCTGACCCCACGGAGTGCGTGGTGCTTTACCCGAACCATGACGACCACCATCACCACCACCATGTGGGTGATCCGTAGCGTTCATGACGACGCCACGTACAGTTGGGCGAATACCCTTACGGCGACGTCGACCCGCCGCGCCGATTTTCACATTCTGATGCTGAACATTCGAAACAGTACCAATCGAAGCTTCGCAGGCACTCAGGACTTTGCGCACTTCACCAGATGGCATCTTGAGAGTGGCATAGCCATCTTCCTTTGCCATCAGCTGTGCTTGAGCACCAGCTGCGCGCACCATTTGCGCACCCTTGCCAGGCGTTAATTCCACTGCATACACAAAAGTACCAACTGGAATATTCTCTAGTGGCATCCGGCTAGAATCTTCTACTTCAACTGTCTTACCAGACTTAAAAGTCGTGCCCTTAGTCATCTTGGTATCAGCAATCACATAATAATATACACCATTCTCATCTTTCACGCGAGCAATACGAGCTGAACGATTCGGATCATATTCGATTTCTTCGACAGTGTAAGTAAGTTCTGCTGGTAGTTTATACGTAATAATACGATAGTGACGTTTTACTCCGCCACCACGATGTCGTACCGTAATACGACCTTGGTTATTTTTTCCCGCCTGTTGCTTCTTGGCACGAGTCAGAGACTTCAAAGGCTTTTTGGTCGTAATTTGATCAAAATCCTGTGTCGTCTTTTGTCTCTGCGCCGGAGTCATTGGGCGGTAAGCTTTAATTGCCATTATTTATTCTCCTTCCCTGCATTCTTGTCGGCCTTTTTGGCTTCCTTTGCGCTGGTTTTCTTGTCATCTTCTGGCTCATCAAATACTTTAATCGAATCACCTTTCTTTAATCTAACGTATGCAAATTTCTTATCTTGACGATGAGTAATGCCAGGATAAGCGTGCTTGCCCTTACTAAACTTCGTTTTCTTACCATTACGAATCAAAGTTCGAACGTTCGTTACTGTTACGTTAAATTCCTTTTCGACCATTCTAGCAATTTCTTGCTTACCCATAGTCCTTTTAACTGGAAAAACATAAATCCGATTGGTTTGTTCGAGATAGCTTTTCTCAGTAGCTCTAGGCTCGATGAGATGAAGCTGAATATTGGTATTATCATTCTTTGCCATCTTACTTCTCCTCTCCTAGTAGCCACTTTTCTGTTTCTTTCAAAGCCGCTTCACTAAAGACAATTGCATCCGCATTCATAATATCAAAGACATTAAGATAACTTGCGCGAACCAATTTTACATTTGGTAAATTATTAGTCGATCGCAAAATTTCTGGCGTCTTTTCCTTCACTACAGCCAAAACGTTTTTATCCTCAAGCTTCAAATCCTTGAGAACCTTGACCGCATCCTTGGTCTTGCCAGTAAGTTTGACGTCTTTGTCGAGTACAATCACAGCTTTGTCAGCATTTCTCATACTGAGAGCTTGACGTACAGCGAGTAATTTTGAACTTTTTGCCAATTTCTTGGTAAAGTTCTCATTACCAGTGCGACCAAAAGCCACACCACCATGACGCCAAATCGGGTTACGAGTTGAGCCAAAACGAGCTCTACCAGTACCTTTTTGTCTCCAAGGCTTTTTACCACCACCACGTACTTCGCCGCGCTTCAAAGTTTTAGCATGCGAACTACGAGAATTTGCTAGGTAAGTATCATAAGCGAGTTTCACGAGCTCATGGTTTTCTACGGTTAAACCAAAAATATCTTTATTTAACGCCATATTACTCCTTCCCTCCACGCTGATTATACCTTTGTTTGGACCAGGCACTGCGCCTTTTAGACCAAGCAAATTCTTTTCTGCATCGAGATATGCAACCACAAGGTTCTTGACAGTAACTTTGTCGTGACCCATTCGACCGGGCATCTTCTTGCCTTTCCAAACTTTTTGTGGATACATTGAACCAATCGAACCAACTCGACGAATATTACCCTTAAAACCATGCGTGTTGCGAGATTCGTTGAAATTCCAACGTTTTACTGTACCTGCATAACCTTTACCTTTGCTCGTGCCAGTGACACTCACCTTATCACCAAGTTTGAAATTTTCAATGGTGATTTTGTCACCGACCTTCATTCCTTCAGGGATTTCCTCAACGCGAAATTCCTTCAAGATTTTAGGAGCGACTTCTTCTCCAGCCTTTTTGACGTGGCCGGAAACCGACTTGCTCAGATTCTTACCCTGACCATAGCCCACTTGCACAGCATTATAACCATCAGTTTCGATAGTCTTTATCTGAGTCACTATGCACGGACCGGCTTGCAGAATAGTTACAGGAGTAACTTCGCCTGTTTCGCCGATAATCTGGGTCATACCAATTTTGGTGCCGAGAATGACTTGCATCCTATTCCTTTCGTTTAATATTATTTCTTAGAGTTTTACCCCTGTACATCGGGCAAAACTACCAATTCCTGCCTATAACAGGTACTTTTTGTTAGTGAGTTTTGTCTCTGTACACCAAACAAAACGCACTATTAAAACTAGACTTTTAGGGCGGTTTCCACTCGTGAGCTATGGCGGACCTCTCCTTATGTCTAGGTAACACAGCAATTATATCACAATTTTTTTCTCTTGCCAACCCCTATTTTTCATTTAAAAACCCTGGCCATAAAGACCAGGGTTAAAAGAGAGTAAATCCGTTAATTCACAACAAAATCGTTTCCCTGAAGGCAGAAGGCAAATATGCTCCCGGCCTAGAACAAAGCGTGTTTCTAAGCAGCCAATCAGAGAATAATAAGTAATTATAGACGTGCTGTTCTTCTAACGAAATATAATATTTCACCCCCCTTTCTGTTTCTACGCACAAACAATCCCAATCGATATCCTGAGAATAAGGACCATCGAGGCGGATTTTTTCAATCTTATTGATGTAGGACGTAAAAATCTCCCTACCATCCATAAAATTAAAATTACCATAAACTATGCCCTTCAAGAAAGCATAGCCCGGCAGAAACATCTCTTTTCTAAGAGTATCATTTAGGAAATCACAAATCTCCTGCACTGCGCGTCTGCGATTCTGTAAACCATCGATTCTTAAAAAACAAACTTCCCAAGCTACAAGTCTAGGTCCCAATTCATTATTAGTTGCTCTCCCCTTCATTTTTTACTCTCCCCAATCTTAAAGAACATAGATTAACACTACAACCTAATTATATCATACTTATGCAAAAAAATCAAGTCCTCGTTAGTGCTCTACGACACCAGAAAAGCTTAACCTTATAGTTCTAGAAAAGCGTCAATAAAGCCGTCCAGTTTTCCATCCAAAACCGACTCAGGATCAGTCTCTTCATACTCTGTACGTGTGTCTTTTACTAGTTTGTATGGTTGCAAAACGTAATTCCGTATCTGTTGTCCCCAACCCGCCGATTCGCCAGCGCGCAACTCTCCAATCGTCTCGGCATGCTGTTCCAATTGCATTTGGACCAGTTTACCTCTTAAAATCTCCATTGCCTTCTCTTTGTTCTGCAACTGCGAGCGCTCATTCTGAATTGCCACTACAATGTTCGTTGGTAAATGCGTTATCCTTACCGCCGAATTGGTCGTATTGACTGACTGCCCACCATGCCCACCAGAATGATACACATCTATACGTAAATCCTTATCATCTATCTCTACCTCTGTATCCGCCTTTATCACTGGCAAAACCTCCACCAATGCAAACGAAGTTTGTCGCAAATTTTGTGCATTAAATGGCGACAATCTCACTAATCTATGCACGCCATGCTCAGATTTTAACCACCCATATGCGTTTGAGCCAGTCACTTCATACACTGCCGTCTTGATTCCAGCCTCCTCCCCGGCAACTCTCTCCAGACATATCGCTTTCCAGCCCTTCTTTTCAAAAAATCGCAAATACATCCTCTCCAGCATTCCAGCCCAATCCATCGCTTCAGTACCGCCAGCCCCAGAAGTAATCCGAATAATTGCATCTTTACCATCATATGCTCCTTGAAACCTTAACGACTTCTTCAACTCCGTAAAACCAACTTCCATCGCATCAATTTGGCCTTCAATTTCATCTTTCAAATCTGCATCTGATATAGAAATTAGCTCACCGAGATCGTTGATTTGCGTTTTTAAAAGCTCCCATGGCTGCGTTTCATCGCTTAATCGTTTCAATTCTTGGTTTTTCTCTGTTGCCTCTGCAACATTTTTCCAAATATCCGGTTCCGCCACCTCTCGCTCTAATTTTGCAATTTTCTGCAGTTTTTTCGCAATTTCCAACTTCTCATACACCTTCAAAAATTCTTCTTTCAAACTGTCTAATCTTTTCTCTAATTCCTGCATAATTCCTATTATACCACTCTATTTAGTCACAGCGTGACTAAATAGTCTTAAATAAAAATTGAATTGGAATTCACTTCCAATTCAATTTTCTAACTAGCTTTCTTTGCTAAACTTTCTTTCTTTGAAAGAAAGTTTAAGCCGCTAGTATGTGCCAGGACAAATCGCGCGAATTAAATTCGAGCGTCATTTGCTCCCGGCCAACCAGCACATCGAAGATATGAAGTGCAACCCCGCCCGCAAACCGAATTTGCGTACGAAGTAACTCTGATACTTCAGTTTCCGATTCGCCACGTCGCCTAAAACTCAGAGGCTGACACGGCGTCATCTCGTAACCGAACAGAGCCATCACTTCGACTTGCTCGTTGTTATTTTTGTTAAAGTTTTTCATAAAGACTCCTTTAAATTAAATTTATTAGAGTCATTTATGTGAGCCTCATTTTATTGGCTCATAGTTACAAGCATAAATGACAATACCTGCAACCTTAAACTTTTCTCAACACCAGTGACCGAAGTATAGCGTGAGTAATTTAATTATAACACATAAAAAAGAGCCGACTTCGACTGCAAATTTCGCAGTCTAATCGGCCCAATCGATAGGTTCATGGTCTTGCACGGCGCAAATCATCCATGCATTGTGAGCAATAAATCATGCCGTACTTTTTCACCTCCCTCGCATGCATTACCCACTCCTTCACGGAGACGCCCTGGCACATTGCGCAGCCCTCATTGGTGCAGTGTGAACCACAGCAATCCCGCGTATTACTCCGACTAAGATCGCTGGCCAGGCCAAAGATATGACCAAGTTCATGCCACACCAAAGTCTTGATAGCAATCTCTCTGTCATCCTCGCACAGCCTCCTGAATCGGTACAAGCTCTGAACAGTATTTCTGCCTCTCGCTATACCAAAACAGAAGTTTATGCCCCGCAAACTCAGGTCATACGAAGTGAAGAAAAGATCAATGTGCGACTGTTGCGCCTGCCACGGCTCATTCTCGAGTAAAGTCAAGATGCTATCAGCATCTAGCTGCACTCTCCCGAGATCCTCCCTGAATATTCTTTTGGCAGACTTAATATACCAATCCGCGCTGGAATAATCTCCGGTCGACCACGGTTTTGAACCATGCACCGTTACTTTCTGTCTCGGGCGCAACTTTTTGAACTCAATCAGCGCTATCATTATAGCTCTGATTTCGAATTCATCTACACCACTATCATAGGTTAAATAAATCGGTAACATTTTTACCCCTCCTTCTACCGAATATATGTAAAACAGCTCCCTACCACTTATAATTATATCACTTTATCTTAAAAAAGTCAATGCTTAAACCATGTTTTTATGGTATAATGGCAGTATGAATATTTGGCAAAATTTACCGAAACCATTTCTAATTTTGGCCCCCATGGAAGGCGTTACCGACATCATGTTTCGTCAGGTTATCGCAAAAGCCGGACGCCCAGATCTATTTTTCACGGAATTTACCAATGTCTCCTCTTATGCCTCCGAAAAAGGCCGTTGGAATGCTTTGGAGCGTTTAGAGGTAGCGCCCACAGATTCTCCGATTATCGCACAAATTTGGGGCAAAAACCCCGAACATTTTTCGGAACTTGCCTCCGCGCTTGAATCTCTCGGCTTTTCAGGGGTAGACCTCAATTTCGGCTGCCCCGACAAGCATGTCAATCGCACCGGTGGCGGTGCCGCCATGATCAAAACCCCAGACCTCGCCGTAGAGTGTTTTCATAATGCGCGCAAGAGCACTAAGCTACCAGTGTCTGTCAAAACTCGTCTCGGCTGGTCTGACCCGGAAGAGTTCCGAACCTGGCTCCCTGTTTTACTCGCCGAACATCCCGCCGCTCTCACTATACATCTTCGCACCAAAAAAGAAATGAGCAAAGTTCCAGCCCACTACGAGCTAATCCCTGAAATTAATAAGCTTCGTGATGAAATCTCCCCAGAAACCAAATTAATTATCAACGGCGATATCAAGGACCGCACCCACGCCCTCGAGCTGCACGAAAAATATCCCGAAGTCGATGGTTTTATGATCGGCCGCGGCGTTTTTGCCAACCCCTACTGCTTCACCGACCACACCCCCTCGCAAGCCGAGCTCATGGAGCTTTTAAAAATGCATCTGGAGCTTTATGAAGAATATGAGAATGAGGTTTCGAGGAGCATGTTTGCCAACGTGGCAAACGCGGAGCGACTGAGTCCCTTGAGCGAGGGCGCGAAGGAGCGTTCCGAGAAACCCCATTCTCATATTCCTTACGAATCCTTAAAGCATTTCTTCAAAATCTACGTCAACAATTTCCCTGGCGCGAAGGACCTCCGCACCAAACTGATGGAGACTCACTCCGTCGAAGAAGCCAGAAAAATCCTAAATTCTACTCTATTATCTGAACAATATAATACTACAGACCACTAACCGATGACGCTACGGGACGCGCAACGCAGCGGACGGAATTGCCGTAGTCGCGATTGACCCAAAAGGAAGGAAAGACGTCGCCAACCACGTTGAAGTACGCGCCCCTGGCGAAGTCACTACTATCTACAACTGGCGACCAGAAGATGCCGTAGCCGCTAACGTAGCCTAGTACGCCGACGAAGTACCCACCAGCAGCGGAGTAAAGCGGGGTAGTCCAGAGGGCATCTTCATCTTCGTCATATTGGTTGTTACTATTAGTGTCTGTGTAGCTGCTACTAGTGAAACCATATTCATTCCAGAGGCTATAGAAGGAATCATTACCAGTACCTACGCGTGGCAGAGTCCAGCCAGCTGGGCAGATGGATTGTTCTATGAGTTCGTTTGACGTAGTATAGGAGCTACTATCGCTCATAGCTACAGCAGCAGTCCAGTTGTAATAGTTACCTAGATGATATTGGGATTCACCAGTGGTATCTGTATATGTAGCAATTGGATTTAGTGATTCGTCGCAGTTTTCGTATTTTTGCGTAGTGCTATTCCAAGTGCAGCTACTCATGTAGGTGTTCCAATCACTATAGTCTGATTCGGTAGCGCTCCAGTAAAGGTCGCCTGGGTCATAAGACATAGGAATTGTATATGAGCCTACCCAGTTGCTTTTGTTGGTGTCTGTAAGGGTGGCACTGGGAGCTGTCCAGGTAGCAGTGTCGTATTGACTGGTGAAAGTATTATAGCCAATGTCAGTGTTTTGATTAGTATAGTAATTTGTTGTAGTGACGATATCGTGATCTAGGTTTTGGGTCATCCAGATGTTGCCGTCTTTTAGTTTGGCTACACAATAGGATTTATTATCGCGGCTGTCCTTAATGCCATATTGGGCGTCTTCAGTCATATTCCCTAAAACTGCAGCTTTTTCTTGTGTGGTCATGGTGGCGAATTCTTGCATGTAGGTGACACCTGGGACTTTGGTCTGACAGGAACTGACTTGTGGAGCCGGAGCATCGGATGGATGAACTAGGGTGTAGATGACCTGTCCAGAATACGTATCAGCTGGTTGGGTTTTGGAAATATAGGCAGCGTAGGTAGTAGTAAGCTTAACTCCACCAGTAGATTCGGTCATATCAGTAGCGGCAGTTTTGTGAGCGACTTTGGTATATTCATTGGGGACTACATGATACTCACCAAAGGTTGCATCAGAACCACCAGAAGTATTTGGTGCAGAATCTATCGTATAAGCATTAGTGCCAGTTATGTCACCACTATCTTGCGTGATAGCTAGTTTCATTGCCCAGTTAGATACGTCAGGATTACCAGCAGATGTAGCTAGACCTGATTCTATTACGGCATTACCACTAGCTGTTGTTCCTACTAGCTTATTACTATTCGTCCCTCCTATCTCATCTCCAGTATATCCAGCCGCATAGATAGCAAAGCCTTCAGAATCATTACAGAATGCGTGGAGAGTAGTAGTACCAATATCTGCAGTATATATACCATTAGCTATATTAGCATTATGAGAATCCATACCAGTACCAGAAATAGAACAGGATTCTGGGACAGTGATATTTATTTCATCTACGACGGAAGTATTATCATCAGCTAATACCCGATTACTAGCTAATATCCCACCAACTATAGTGATGACTCCAAACATCGCACCTATACTTATCATTACTGTTCTATAATAATGATCCCGTATGACCATAATTAAATAATCCTTTTAACTAACTTATGCTTATATATTACCACACCCCATTACATCACACAACACCAACCAAGCACCACTGGAAACACCAACACAAATCCAAGGAGGTGGCGTCGGGAACAGCAAACGCAGACTCACATAGCAACCAAACTACTCTAATCAGCCATCAAGCATCGCATAGATCGTCCATAGTTGCGATAGTAGCTGTGGCACGGGCTCACGTTAGTCGGATAGACGTACAGGTCGTACATGTTGTTGCTACTGCCGTAAGTAGACGACCACCAGTAGCCGAGGCTACCCTGATAGTACGCCGAGCTACCGTAGTAGTTGCCCGAAAGAGGCGTAGACAAGTTATATTGGAGGCTGTTAGTGTTAGATGCATCGCTACCGTACTTCTGAGCTAGTGAGTAGTATTCACCAGTATTGCCACCAGTAGGCATTCGCCAGTTGGCTGGACAGATGTCTTGAGGAGCGTCAATGATGGTATCTGGTACATCTACGCCACTACCTTCTGCATAACAATATGTACTAGCAGATGCAGCGCAGAAGTTGTAGTAGATACCTACTTTAGCTTGTCCGTTAGTAGAGGCTGGGCCGTAGGACGTGACGAGAGTATTTTTGCTTTGATTATTAACATATGGATATTCATAGGCATTGTTTGGGCTTGTAGTATTCCATCCAGTAATTTTGTTCTCTACGGCTACACTACTCCATCCAGCAGTACTACTACCACCGTTTAGAAGGTTGGTGATGGCTTCTTGGGTAGCGTTAGTGTTGGATGCGTTCATGTTGGCTGCAGTAGTGGAATTTGTTGGATCAAGTGCGAGATTATCTAGCATCCAGCACTTACCGTCTTTTAGTCTTCCTGCCATGTAAGTAGTATTGTCACGTGAGTCTATGAGAGTTTCAGTAGCACCGACGTAGATTTCTTTACATAGTTCTTCTGTACCGTCTTGCATTTTATAATGACCAGATAGTTGTGATTTATTTGCATCAGCATAGGCCGCATTGAATGTCTTACCCCATACTGCATACATAGTGACATTACCGTCAATGTTAAGGTATGGTGCATTAGCGATAAAGTCTGCTTCGTTAGCGTATAGTGGATCTTCGGCTTCAGCATTAGCATTTGGATTAGTACTCCAACCGAGGAAGACGTCTTGGCCTGCTCTAGTGGATGGGGTTTGGTAGGTGCCGGAAGTAGCGGTTTTATTGTAGGATGTGATGGTGCCTTGGCCGGTGATTACGGCATAGTAACCCATGGAGGCAGTATTATTAGTATTTGCACTATAATCATAGAACGTTACCGAATCACTAGCGATATCACATTCCATTGTTACCTGTGAGCCACTACTACCCATAGAAGAGAATACACCATTGACTGAATTAGTTGAACCGCAACTCGCTAACCCATCCACACTGTTAGAATTCGTATAGTCAGGATGATTTCCGGCAAAGATATATAAATCGCTCGGTGGACCACCGTTGTTTTGTGGAGCACCATAGGTTACTGCGATATGGATACTTTCAGCTCCATCAATAGTTACAACTTTATTGCCAGCTGGCACTCCATAATCAGCAAAGCCACCTTCTTCGTTATATGAACCAGTATAAGACTTCTTGGTTACAGTACCAGTAGTTTCGGTTTCGGTCGCTTCGTATGCTACCAGGTTAGTGGATTTACCATTCGGGAAGGTTAAGCCATTACCATCAAAGTTTACATTTAGCTTGCCAGCTACAGCAGAAGATGGATGGACGAGAGTATAGATGACTTGCCCAGAATACGTATCGGCAGCTTGAGTCTTAGAAATGTAAGCGGCATAAGTAGTAGTAAGCTTAACTCCACCAGTAGTTTCAGTCATGTCGGTACCAGAGTTTTTGTGAGCGACTTTGGTGTATTCATTGGGGACTACATGGTACTCACCAAAGCTCGCATCAGAACCACCAGAAGTATTTGGTGCAGAATCTATCGTATAAGCATTAGTGCCAGTAGTATCACCAGAATCTTGAGTGATAGCTAGTTTCATCGCCCAATTAGATATATCAGGATTACCAGCAGACGTAGCTAGGCCTGATTCTATAGTTGCATTACCAGAAGCCGTTGTTCCGACTAACTTATTACTATTCGTTCCTCCCACTTCATTTCCTGTATATCCTGCAGCATAGATAGCGAAGCCTTCATTGTCATTACAAAAAGCATGTAGTGTAGTAGTACCAATATCTGCAGTATATATACCATTAGCTATATTAGCATTATGAGAATCCATACCAGTACCAGAAATAGAACAGGACACTGGGACAGTGATATTAATCTCATCTACTACGTCAGTCTCAGCGGAGACATAACTAGATGCCAAAACTGCACCTGAAAGAATCATAGCTGCTATTGGTATGCCGATGATTATGAGTGTGCTATTTGTCTTCATTGTCTAGACCTTTCCTTATTTACAAATACTATTATAGCATAACCATTATGAAATAATCTACACCCAAAAAGCTACGAGCCTGTTTTTCGACAATTATAGTCCGCTCAAGCAATTGTCGTACACGAATGTTTTTAACTCATCCATGTCGTCAGTCTCATAGAAATGAATCAGTTTTTCTGCGAATTCTTCTTTTAGCTCCGGTGGCAGCGAAAAAATTCCGTGGCCAGTACTGACCAAAATTTTGTTGCAAGCAAAAGTCGCAATCCTTTTATTGCCGTCCAAGAAGAGTTGAGCGCGCATTAGATATAGCAGCATGGTAATCGCTTTTTCCGTATCGCTGTTGTCGCTTTCAAGAATCTCATTTATCTTCAAACTTGCGGTTTCTGGATTTGGAACTTTTGGTATGTAGTTTGTCCCGGAAATCCGAACGTTGTCGGTGCGTAGTTTGCCAAGCCTGTCCCATGGCACATCTTCTCTGGCGATGATTTCATGTAGGTCTTCGAGATATTTCAAGTCTAGAGACACATCCAAATTCGCTAATAAGTATTCCCATGCGTCCCGTAGTTCAATTACCTTCGCTACATCCTTCGCTGAAACGTTATTCACTGTGGCATTCTCCAGGATTGCTTCTGTCTGTGGAAAGGTTACTGCCATACCTTCTAGAAATGCACTCCTATACACCGAATCTTTCAGGTATTTTTTCGCAACAAAAACGTTTTCTTCACGAGTCAAATTATATTTATCCTTTAGTATCATGATTTTATTATACTCTAATCTCGCGTATTCGCCAAATGTTCGCTGAAGTTAGCTTGTGACATGGTAGATGGAAAAATATAGTACGGAAATACAAGTGTCGGATGTTTGTCGCCGAGTAGGGAGTTTATAAAGTTTGGCAAGGATTATAAAGTTGGGGGTGGAGGATTAGAGGCCGGAGACGGAGGAGGCGACTGGGCGGGCGACGCAACGGATGGTGCTACCGCCTCGTCTATCGACATTACTAGAAGGGAGGACGTAGCCACCTGTCTCGAAGTACGCGCCCCTGACTTCGTCGAAAAGTGCTACAACTGGCAACCAGAAGTCGCCGTTGCGGCCAACGCCACGCAGTACGCCGTTGAAGTACCCACCAGCAGCGGAGTAAAGCGGGGTAGTCCAGAGGGCATCTTCACCTTCGTCATGTTGGTTGTTACTATTAGTGTCTATGTAGCTGCTACTAGTGAAACCATATTCATTCCAGAGGCCGTAGAATGTATCGTTACCAGTACCTACGCGTGGTAGAGTCCAGCCAGCTGGGCAGATGGATTGTTCTATTAACTCGCCAGACGTAGTATGAGAGCTACTGTCACTCATGGCTACAGCGGCGGTCCAGTTGTAATAGTTACCTAGATGATACTGGGATTCACCAGTGGTATCTGTGTATGTAGCGATTGGATTTAGTGATTCGTCGCAGTTTTCGTATTTTTGTGTAGTGCTATTCCAAGTACAGCTTCTATTATATGTTCTCCAATCGCTATTGTCCGATTTAGTGCCGTTCCAATAAAGGTCTCCTGGGTCATAGGACATAGGAATAGTAGTGGAGCCTACCCAGTTATTTTTGTTAGCATCTGTAAGAGTGGCACTAGGAGCTGTCCAGGTGGCAGTGTCGTATTCACTAGTAGAGGTATTGTAGCCGATGTCGGTGTTTTGATTGGTGTAATAATTTTGTGTATTAACAATATCATGATCTAGGTTTTGGGTCATCCAGATGTTGCCATCTCGTAGCTTGGCTACACAATAGGATTTGTTATCACGACTATCCTTGAGGCTATACTGGGCGTCTTCGGTCATGTTTCCTAGAATCGTAGCTTTTTCGGCAGCAGTCATGGTGGCGAATTCTTGCATGTAGGTGACACCAGGGACTTTGGTCTGACAGGAACTGACTTGTGGAGCAGGAGCATCGGATGGATGAACGAGAGCGTAGATGACTTGGCCGGTATAAGTATCAGCTGGTTGAGTTTTAGAAATGTAAGCTGCATAAGTAGTAGTGAGTTTAACTCCGCCAGTGTTTGCGGTCATATCGGTAGCTGAGTTCTTATGAGCGACTTTGGTGTATTCATGGGGGACTACATGATACTCACCAAAGCTCGCATCAGAACCACCAGAAGTATTTGGTGCAGAATCTATCGTATAAGCATTAGTACCAGTTGTATCACCAGAATCTTGCGTGATAGCTAGCTTCATCGCCCAATTAGATACATCAGGATTACCAGCCGATGTAGCTAGTCCGGTTTCTATAGTAGTATTAGTAGAAGCTCCGACGAGTTTATTGCTATTAGTCTCACCAATAGTATCTCCAGTATATCCTGCGGCATAGATAGCGAAGCCTTCAGAATCATTACAGAATGCGTGGAGAGTAGTAGTGCCAATATCCGCTCGATAAGTACCATTGGCGATATTAGCATTATGGCTATTCATACCAGTGCCAGAAAGAGAACAGGACTCTGGGACAGTGATATTAATCTCATCTACTACGTCAGTCTCAGCGGAGACATAACTAGATGCCAAAACTACACCTGAAAGAATCATAGCTGTTATTGGTATGCCGATGGTTAGTGTCGTATATTGTTTCATTTAGGGTATCCTCATTTATATTTCCATCATACCACAAGCATTTCCAAAAAGCTACAAAAAAACACAAAATCTCCCACCAACGCCCAATCATCCCATAATCACTCAACTTGCATTTTTTACAAAAAATTGTATTATAATCGTATGAAAATCGGTTTATTTGACTCCGGCATCGGTGGGACCACTATTTTGAACACCATCAAAACAATTCTCCCAAACGAAGAATACCAATACATTGCCGACTCCAAGAATTGTCCATACGGCGAAAAATCCGACCAGGAGCTCCAAAACATCGTCACTAGAAACGTAGAGGCGCTCAAAAACTGGGGCGCCAAAATCATCGTTATTGCCTGCAATACCGCCACCACTAGATGTATCTCATATCTCAGAAGCCAATATCCAGACATTCATTTCGTCGGTACCGAACCCGCCATCAAACTAGCCACCAATACAAACGCTCAAAACATTCTAGTCATGGCGACTCCCGGTACTATCGAATCAGAACGCCTCCAAACTCTGCTAGAAGAAAACCAAAAATCCAATCAAACCATCACCCTCCTTGCTTGCCCCGGTCTCGCCGACCTCATCGAACAAAACTACCAATCGAACAATCTCGCACCAATCGCAAACTATCTCAAGCAACTATTCAAAAACCTCGACACCAAACCAGACGTCATCGTACTAGGCTGCACTCATTATTCTCTCATCAAAAACCAAATTCAATCTTTCTTCAGAACCATCCAGCTAATTGATGGCAATTCCGGAGTCGCCGCAAGAGTCAAAGAATTAGTCCAAAAATAGATAAAATCGATTATAATAATATACATGAAAATGGCATTACTCGGCTACGGTCAAGAAGGTAAATCCGTAGAAACCTATTTCAAAAAACATCATCAGGCTCTCGAATGTGACGTTTTCGAAAACTTCACCCCCGCAGAAATCAAACAAAAGGATTTCTCGAGCTACGACTACGTCTTTCGCAGCCCCTCCGTCCCCCCTCTTCATCTCAAAAACGAAACTTCCGTCACCAAATACTTCTTTGATCATTGCCCTTGCACCATCATTGGCGTCACCGCCACTAAAGGCAAAGGTACCACTTGTTCATTCATAGAATCTATTCTCGCTACCGAAGGCGAAAATGTCCACCTCATCGGCAACATCGGCGCCCCAGCCATCGACATCCTCGATGATCTCCAAGATTCCGACGTTGTCGTCTACGAAATGTCCAGTTTTCAACTCTGGGACTTAGAGAAATCTCCTCATATCGCCGTCATCGGCCATCTAGAGCCCGACCACCTCAATGTCCATAAAGACATGGCAGACTATCTAGACGCCAAATCTCACATCACCAAATATCAAACCCCAGATGACTACTTAGTCTACTATTCCAAAAACTCCGACACCACCAAAATCGCCAAATCATCCAAAGCCCACAAAATTCCTTATCCATTTGATGTTCCAGAAGACGTCAAAAAATCCATCCATCTACCCGGTACCCACAATCTAGAAAACGCCATCGCCGCCATAGCCGCCGTCGCCTGCTATTACAATATATCACCAGACGAATATTTAAGTGAGCACCAATCTACTATTATTGAAGGTCTGAGAAGCTTCCGTGGTCTCCCTCATCGCCTTGAATTTCTCCGCGAATTAGACCATGTCAAGTATTACGATGATAATTTCAGCACCAACCCATCTTCTACTCGCGTTGCTGTCAATTCTTTCCCAGACGACAATCTAATAGTCATCATCGGCGGTCGCGACAAAACCGATTATCAAGACCTCCCAGAAATCTACGAAATCTTAAAAGCCCCTCAGATTAAAGATGTCATTTTAATGGGCGAATCCGGCCACGAACTCGCCAAACGCCATCAAGACACCCGCTTCACCGTAGTAGAATCACTAGAAGAAGCTGTAAGCACCGCTCGTAAAAAAGCTGAAAAATACGATACCGCCATCGTCCTCATGTCCCCCTCCGCCGCCTCGTTCGACATGTTCAAAAACGTCTACGACCGCGGAGACCAGTATAAACTTCTAATAGGCAAATTGTGAGCATTTGACGAACCCGGTTAATTTTTACAACCTTTCCTCGTCCGAGACGAGTAAAGTCGCCGAGCGAGCGCCATGCGCGAGCGAGCTGGCGACTTGATCGAGGTGAGGACTGAGTGAAATGTTGTAAAAATTAACGCGGCGTGAAGTCGACCGCTCACAATTTGCCTATTAGAAGTTTAACCTAGCCTCCAACTCGTTAATTACCGCTTTTTCAACTGACGACACTGCGGCAAAACCCTTGATACCAGACCCAGCGAACTCTCGTGCCAATTCAATCATCCTGAATTTATCAATCGACTTTATCATATTTGGCATGTTATCATACCGCTCATATTTTTCGTTCGTAAAATAGCTCTCCGCATAATAATCCGCAATCTGTCCCACAGTTTGCGCACCCATCTGAAACCTACCTAGCGCATACGATTTCGCCGCCAAAAAATCCATATCCAGTATCTCGCCATTTAGAGTTTTCATCAACTCTGTCTGAATTAATTCAAATAAAGCATCCGCATTCTCAATGTTTACCTCCCCGTCAAAATCCCAATACGAATTATGCGCATTTGACGCTACCGATGAGCCCATACCATACACTAGCCCCCGTTTCCTTGCCGCACCAAAAATCTTCGAATTTGTCGTACCATTCAGAATGTGATTCAAACAATTCATTGCGAATACTTCCGTAAAATCTAAATGTCTCGGCGTCACCAGCGAAAACCCAAACGTAATATTTGACGCATCTTTTCTTCTAATCGACACTGCTTCCGAAGAATGTAGCTCCGACAAAGGAATTTCAAACTTCTCCCCTTCCTTTAGTTCCCATTCCTCTAACATTTTCATAATTCGGTGTTTACGTCCGCGCATTTTCCCGGCAATAATAAACATCATATTATTTGCCGTATGCGTCCGGCGATAATGTTCACGAATATCTTTAAGCTCAATATTTCGTATCGTCTCTAGTCTCTCCGGCAAAGCCAAAATATCTTCGCCCACCGCCTGTTGTACCCGCGGCCACAAAAGCCGATAATAATCATTCATGTACCCGGTCAGCTCACTCCTCACATTCGCTTTTTCAGACTTCAATTCTTCCTCGTTAAACCTCGGCTCGCAAATCGACACGCGCTGCAAATCCATAATTCTTTCCCACTCAAAATCCGCACATTCCGTCTCATAACACACTGAAATATCAGAAGTCCACGCATTGTGATATGCACCATTCTTCGTAAACTCCGCCTCAAATGCCTGTTCATCCTTATATTTCGCATTTGCTCCAAACGCCAAATGCTCTACCACGTGCGGAATTTCATAAACGTCCTTGTTTTTCGCGTACATCATCCCCGCTCGGAATTGAATCCTCGTCGACATCACACTAGCACCGGGTATATCAACCAGAAGCCCCTTTGCTCCATTTTTAAGAGTAATTTCCTCCACTGAATGTTTCATAACCGCACCTGTTTAGTTTATTTCCGACCTTTTTTGCGCGCCGCTTTCTTGCGCTTCTTGGAACTCACCTTTTTCTTGGTCCCACCATATTGTTTTGGCTTGGACTTCTTAAATTCATCATCCAAATTCTTCTCACCTTTAGAAATCTCGTTCACACCACGTTCAGTTTGCGTCTCTGCCATCTTGGTCAACTCGGACTCATATTCCTCGCCATCCATCGCATTGTCTGCTGCTGCCTCAGACGGCGTAATTGTGAGTAGAATCTTCAACACTTCTTCGCGCAAATTCCTCTGTAAACCATCAAATAGTTTCTGCGATTCCGAACGATATTCTACCAACGGATCTCTCTGTCCAACCGAACGCCAATGAATCCCTTCGCGCAGATGTTGCATATTCTCGAGATGCTGCATCCATAGAGTATCTAGAACTTTTAGATACACTTCGCGCTCGACTTTTCGCATCGTCTCCGCACCAAATTTCTCTTCCTGTTTCTTATATGCTTCTTCTACTGCCTCTAGAGCCAATTTCTCACGCTCTTTTTCCTTCCTCTTGATACCAATCCCGTGAATCAAATCTTCGTCAAAATCAAACACCGCCTTAAATTCTTCATCAAAATTCTTGTTCACTCTCGACGAAAATTCCGTCAAAGCCTTGGTTTCATCCACCATCAATCTCTTGATTTCCGGATAAATATCGTCACCCATCAAGATCTTGCGACGCATCATATAGACAACCTTACGATGTCTATTAATCACGTTATCGTACTGCACCACGTTTTTACGTGAATCAAAGTTAAATCCCTCGATACGCTTCTGTGCCGCCTCGAGTGTTTTCGAAATCGCCTTGGTCTGAATCGGCGTGTCTTCATCCACACCTAGTCTTGTCATCAACATTTTCACTCTGTCACCCTGGAAAATTCGCATCAAATCATCCTCACAAGACACAAAGAATTGCGTTGTACCAGGGTCACCCTGACGACCGCCACGACCTCTAAGCTGGTTATCAACTCGCCTAGAATCATGTCTCTCAGATCCAATCACCACAAGACCACCCAACTCTTTCACGCCGGGCCCCAACTTAATATCGGTACCACGGCCTGCCATATTGGTAGCCAGCGTAATCGCGCCTTTTTCACCAGCCTTGGCAATAATCGCCGCTTCACGCTCGTTATTTTTCGCGTTCAAAATCTCATACGGCAACCCATAATGTTCTAGATACCTCGCAATTTCCTCGTTGTTTGCAATCGAACCAGAGCCCACCAAGACCGGCTGACCTTTTTCATGATACTTCTTGATTTCCTCTGCAATCGCCTTCAGCTTCCCAGCCTTCGTCTTGTAAATCAAATCATCTTTATCTACACGCGCAATCGGCTTATTCGGTGGAATCTGAATCACATCGAGTGCATAAATCTGCTGGAATTCCTCTGCCTCCGTAAACGCCGTACCGGTCATACCGGACAACTTCTTGTACAGACGGAAGAAATTCTGGAACGAAATCGTCGCAAGCGTCATGGATTCTTGCTTCACTGCCACGCCTTCTTTAGCTTCAATCGCCTGATGCAAGCCCTCATTATAACGACGCCCTTGCATCAAACGCCCAGTATGCTCATCTACGATAATCACTTCACCGGAGTTTGTCACCACGTAATCTTTATCGCGTTTAAAGATAATTTCCGCACGAATCGCCTGTTCCAGATGATATACCAGCCGCGTATTTTTGGTTGAATACAAATTGTCTACACCCAGAATCTCTTGCACTTTTTCGATACCTTTGTCAGTCAAAGTCACCGAGCGCCTCTTCTCGTCAAAAATGTAATCCTCCGGTACCAAACGACTAGCCACTTTCGCAAACTGATAATAAGACTCTGGATTATCTCCAGCTGGCGCAGAAATAATCAAAGGTGTCCTCGCCTCATCAATGAGAATCGAATCTACCTCATCCACGATCGCAAAATTCAACTCTCTCTGGCGCAAATACTGCACCTCGCTTGTCATATTGTCACGCAGATAGTCAAACCCAAACTCGTTATTAGTCCCATAAGTAATATCCGCATTATAAGCTTCCTTCCTCGTGCATGGCTTAAGATGCAAAAATCTCTCATCTGCATGCTCGTCGTTTTCATATTCTGCATCATAGATAAACGAAGCTTCGTTAATAATCACACCTACAGATAATCCCAAAAAATCATAAATCGGACCATTCCACCCCGCATCACGTTGTGCTAGGTAGTCATTTACTGTCACCACGTGTACACCACGGCCTGTTAGACCATTCAAATATGCCGGCAGCATCGCAACGAGAGTCTTACCTTCACCAGTCTTCATCTCCGCCACTGCACCCTCGTGTAAAACCATACCACCAATCAGCTGTACATCATATGGTCTGAGTCCCAAAATACGCTTTGACGCTTCTCTCGCCACCGCAAAAACTTCTGGCAATAGCTCATTCAAAATCTTCTTATCATCTACCGGCGGACGTTTCTTACCTGTATTATTAATTCCTTCCGCCGCACGCGCTTGTTTTAAAGCCTTGTCAATCCTTGCACGAAAAATCTCGGTCTGCTCCGCCAGCTCTTCGTCGCTCATCTCCTCGTACTTTGGCTCTAACTTTGTAATCTCTTGCGCACGCTTCCACAACCTCTTCAAAACCTTCTTCTGCGCATCACCAAAAACACCCTGCAAGAACTTAGTCATCGCGGTCTTGTCAGCCAACTTGTCGGTAGGTTTCTTCTCTTTCTTAGTTTTTGCCTTTTTCAGCTTAATATCAGACTTTTCAGCCTTATCAGTTTTTTTCACCATAAATAACTCCAATCTACCCCCTATTGTACCATACTATCCCTTGCGGCGGAAGAGCTTTTTCAGACCACGTTTCTGGCGATGCGGCTGAACTTCAAGTTTGTATCGCCTAATCTGCCCAGTCAATTTTGCTTCCACCAGGTCCACCCCGGCAAATACATTTGTACATTCGTCTTTTGCTACAATCACTTTGCCACCATTAATATCCACAGTTGCCGCAATATCGTATTTTTCGCTCTTATTTTTACCAATCTCATTGATCGTCACCTTGATAGATGTACCTTTTTTCATCTTGCGCGGTAAATACTTATCTAGTTTCCCCAACCTCTTTTCGACATATTTCCGAAAAGGTTCGTCTACCTTGTAACCATTACTATTGATATCGATTTTGCTAATCATTAAAGCTCCTCTCTATTATTTAAATATGGTTTCAAAACCTCTGGCACCTTCAATTTTCCATCTTTAGTCGCATAGTTTTCAATCACCGCCACCATCGTACGCGCAAGCGACACCGCCGTACCATTCAAAGTATGCAAAACCTCTACTGTCCCATCCGTGCGGCGCACTCTAATGTTCAAGTTTCGCGCCTGGAAATCCGTACAATTACTACAACTAGTCAGCTCTCTATAGCACTGGTCCACTGGCGACCAATATTCTACGTCATATTTCTTCGCCGCCGGCGCCCCCAAATCCCCCGCTGCAATATTAATAACGTGATATGGAATACCAAGCTCTTGCCAAATCTCTTCTTCGATACCCAGAATCATCTCGTGCATTTCTTTCGATTGCTCCGGCAAGCAAAACACATACATCTCTAGCTTGTTGAATTGGTGTACGCGAAATAGCCCCCTAGTGTGCTTACCAGCCGACCCAGCTTCCTTGCGAAAACACGCCGAAAGCCCAGCATATTTTAGTGGCAAATCTTTTTCGTCAATAATTTCATTCATATGGTAACCCGTGAGGGCAATTTCCGCCGTTGCAATTAGCGCCAAATCTTCCCCCTCAATATAATATTCATCCGACTGATCCGAACTCCTCGGGTTAAAACCGGTACCCTCCAAAACCTGCGAAGATACCAAATCTGGCACCGTAATAAAAGTAAAACCTTTTTCTAGCACTTTTTTCAGCCCAAACTGAATCAAAGCATTCTCTAAGAGTGCCAGCTCATTCTTTAGATAATAAAACTTCGCGCCAGCCACCTTTGCGCCACGCTCAAAATCCACCCAATCACGACTCACGGCATAGTCCAAATGATCTACGCCTTCTTTTTTCTGGCCACCCCACTTTTTGATCTCAACCGAATAATCTTCGTCGCCTAGCGGCACATCATCAAAGATGATATTCGGCACCGACTTCAGCTTGGCTTTAAACTCTTGTTCGACTTTAGTCAAATCTTCTTCGAGTTTCGCTAGCTCATCTTTGACCTTCTTACCCTCATCGATTAGCTTCTTTTCTGGCTTGCCACCATTCATTTTGGCGGCAATTTCATTACGTTTTCGCCTTAGTTCTTCTACGCGCGCAAGCTCTTTCTTGCGCCTATCGTCAAGTTCCAGTACCTCCTGGATGTTAATTTTATATCCTTTTTCCTTAGCTGATTTCTCCACCAACTTCAGATTCTCTCGAATAAACTTCACGTCTAACATAATAAATCCATTATATCACATTTTCCCAGTGCCGCAAAAATGCTTAAAAAACGCTATATCTAGTGTTTTTGTCACATTAACTACGCTATATCTAGCGTATATAGCCCACTATATATTATATGTACTATTATGGTTGTCAAAAAGGTACGGGGTTGAAATTTCATATCACATGTGATAGGGTTTTGTTATGAAAAAAATAGAGGAACAATTAGTGTCAAAAAACAAAATTGGTAAAATTATTAAAACTGGTGACGTTAACCCATGGCCACACGAAGAAGCTACCGCAAAAACCTTATCACTTTATGGGTATAATGTAGAATTTATTAGAAAAAGCAATCGCGAACGCGAACATTCGGCAGATGCATATGTCAACAACGTAAAATGGGAGTTCAAATCACCTACTGCCAAACATACCAAAACAATTCTGAAAAATTTAAAAGAATCGAAGTGGCAAGCGGATTATGTGGTGCTAGA
Organism: Candidatus Saccharimonadota bacterium; assembly: GCA_017516075.1. GTDB lineage: Bacteria > Patescibacteriota > Saccharimonadia > Saccharimonadales > Saccharimonadaceae > Nanosyncoccus. The sequence continues at coordinate 250 of JAFWDS010000011.1, read as the reverse complement.
TTCCCGCCGCATGAAAGGTGTTCCAAGTATAACAATTCTTAGAGAATTAATCACCAGTATTAAACAAGTCCCAGAAATTAAAAGATTAAAATACATCACTAAAGACGGAAGCTGAATTCTATTTCAAATCACAAGACTTTTTGTTAACCACTAGGGCATGATTTTGTGACATTTTTTCCCGTGGACTCATCCAATTTAGGCATTTTCTAGGTCTATTATTTATCTCGGTTACGGCTTTGTCAAGCATCGC
>JAFWDS010000010.1 GCA_017516075.1 Candidatus Saccharimonadota bacterium | reverse complement strand
TACAGAGGATTCTCAGGGCGCCGAGCTATTCAAGACTAATCCATTCACCTATCTATGGAGCTATAGTCAGTCGCAGCGCTACTCACAGGCCATCACGACCTACCAAAAGGAAATGCCAACCAGGTATTAATCCACAAAAAAGAGCCCCGCGAAAGGGGTTCTTTTTTTAAGCCAAAAACTGATTATTCGGCAGCCGCTTCAGGCCCTTCGGTTGGCTCATCCTCTTCGTTGTCATCCGGTAAATCGAGCTCGGCAATATCCATGATCTTTTTTACCTCGTTATTGCTCATAGTTGGGATGATGAATTCACCCTTCTTTACTTCGTCTTCAAAGTTGCTTTGTGCCTCAGTAAATTTTTCGCCTGGCATTATTTTCCTCCTAATATTCTTATCTTAATTATACAAGAAATATTTGCTACAATTACTTTATGAAAAAGCTTATCTTTTATTGCTTTGTTCTAGCTGTAATGTTTGCGGGATGCTGCAATCTGGCCTACGCCGACGATAAACAGCCCTACGAGGTCGAGAATCCTTGCGAAATTGCAGGACAAACTGACAACCCACTCTGTGCCAGCTATGGCAAGAACAATGAAAAAGAACTCATAACGGTCGTCAAAAACGTACTTCAAACCGTCTATTTCTGGATCGGCATCCTCGCCGTTATCATGATTATCATTAGTGGCATCAACTACACCACCTCACAGGGCGATCCGGGCAAAGTCGCAAAAGCCAAAAGCGCTCTGACGTATTCAATTATTGGCGTCGTCGTTTCACTTTCAGCCTTTGCCATAACAGAATTCACGCTTTCATCACTAAGCGGCAAACCCACCGAAGAGCTCGTCGCCGAAAGCGAAGAAGCCGAAAAAGAAAAAGAAGAAAAAGAGGGCGAAGTTGCATCACTTCGCGTCGTCTCTACTACTACAGTCCTAGAAGAGGGAACATTACAGCTGAAGGTCGAAATTAACCCAAGCTACGCCAAGAATCGTACCCTAACTTTTACATCCTCCGATCCGTCAATCGCAACCGTATCAGAAACCGGCCTCATAACGGCTAAAAAACCAGGCGTAGTAGATATAAACATCCAGGCAGAAAATGGCATAGGCTCCATCACTACGGTCACAATTAAAGAACTCGTCAAAGTACAAAGCATTGAAGTAGCCCCACAAAACCTCAAGGTATTAAAGGGTAAGACCGCCGTAATCAATGCAATTCCACTACCAAGCAATGCTGTAGACAAGACTCTTACCTGGACCAGCGCCAATCCAGAAATTGCTACAGTCAACAATAAGGGCATCGTTAAAGGCAAAAAGGTTGGAGCGACCGATATAACAATCACTTCAAATAACGGCATAACTGCTAAGGCAAAAGTAACAGTAATTGAGCCAGACACCGCCGAACGCGGCGAAAATGGCGCATTCAAGATTACCGATGAGCTAATCCAGCATCTAGATTCACACTACAACCAATCCGGCAACTGGTTTAGTGGCCATCAACCATCATGTACAAACGGCGACAGCATCGCTGCAACTGCCTGCGGTCAATCAAGCTACATGGCCGTCCATTACGTGCTTACTAGCAAAGATCTCGATTACATTGACACCGTAGAATACTCCTGCAGCAAAGGTTCTTATAGCGACGATGGCACTTGGTGGGATAGGATGACCTATAGTGACTATCAAAATGAATTCCATATAACTGGTAAATATATCGGCCATTCATTCGATGCGCATGTAGCCGAGCTTACGCAAGGTCACCCAGTCGTCGAGCTCATCTGCGGCAGAGGCGGCTTCCGTGCTACCACCCATGACGGCTGTCACTTCGTCGTCGCCTTAAGCTACCGCGAAAATAATGGCGGCGAAATCTATGTTTGGAACCCAACCAACATAAATCAAGGCTGGGTCAACCGCAGCACATTCACTGATTGGATTACAAACCGCAACAAAGGCGTAAGCTACGCAATGTGGAAGATATAAGGGAAATATATGAATAACAGTACAAATCAAATTATTGAACCAACCCACACAGATATTCCAACGCCAGAAAAAAAGACGATCAAGAAATCTACCCTCATTATAGTAGGGATCGTCATCTTCATAGTGTTCATTGCGCCAATCATAGCTCTTAATATATACGCACACAGCGAACAAATCGTAGGCGGCGATAGGGGCCAATCCCGATTCGAAATCGACGAAAACGCCCCAATGATACTAAATATCTATGCCAATATGTACGAAAATATCACCATAAGCGACTTAGATTATTTAATTAAAAAGACTAACTATGCTACCAAGAAAGAAGTAGATGATATCGATAAGGACATTGTGTACCTCTCTTCGGTCACCTCAACCATAAGAAAAGATAACTGCTTTAATGGCGAAGCCTACATTAAATATCGTGTCGATCGCCAAGAAGGCCTGACCGAAGAGCAAGAGCCAAACAAATGGGCTATCGATATCGAGTATCACGAGTGTATACAAGGAAAAGATACCTATATAATGCAAACGCTCGATCATAAATACCGTAACTACACCGGCACG
>JAFWDS010000009.1 GCA_017516075.1 Candidatus Saccharimonadota bacterium | reverse complement strand
TATTCCAATAACGGTGAAGAATGTTTCAGAGGAGAAAATGACCGTAGCAATTGAGGTAGTGGCATTAGATGGGGATGGAAATCCGCTAGATGTCGCTTCGCTTTATGCGGAAGGGATTGAACCAGGGCAATCCTATTTGTTCCGTGCTTTTGAACTATCTGCACTGTCTGATGAACAATTGCGGCAAGCTAAATATGAGGTGCATAAGGCGTACACTTATGAGGCACCAACAACGGAGGATGCGGATATTGGTGGTGATGCAGAATAAACAATGATAGTCAATAATAAAAGGAGGTAAAAATGGATCAGAAAAAAGAAAATGTTGTGAAGAAGGTTTCTTTAGATGGTATGAGATTTACGGGGCCTAAGACGAGTGCTAGTAGTGCGAAGCCTGCTCCTAAAGTTGCTAGTAGCGCCACTACTTCTAGCGAAAAAAGCAGTAGTACTGCTACTAATAAACTTGCTAGCGTGGCTGGAAAGCCAGCGTCTACGATGGAGAAGCAAACTTCTACGATTTCCACTAACGGTGTTAAAAGGAAAAAATCTAAATCATTAAAGAAGGGTAATCCTTTAATGTGGGTGCTAGGCTGTTTGATAGTGGCAATTGTAGTGATTTCAGCAGTTTTGATAGTTCGCAATTTGACTAATGGTGAACCAGAACCGGAGCCGGTAGTTTCGAATGGAGATTCGTCAGTTACCGAAAAACCAACGGAAGAGGAAGAGAGAATTACTAAAGAAACTTTGGAAAAATATCTTGACCCAGGCATAGAGGGCTATAAGGAAGATACTTTTGGCGAAAATGTGCACGAGGCTATCGTAGTGAGTATGCATAATAAGTCTGAAGAAAAAGTTTCTCTCATGATGGAAATTATTGCGGTAGATAAAAACGGCGAAATCAAAGACAGTTCTTACGTTTCGGCAGAGAATATGTTACCAGGGGAAACTCAATCTTTCCCAATGTTTATTGAATCTAAAATACCTATGAACGAATTAAAGGATATGGAGTTTAAAGTTTATCGAGCGAATACTTACGACGCTACTCCTTCGGCAGAGTAAGTGGATTTTAGTTGTTTAGGTCAATGAAATAGTTCTTTGGGGTAGAGGGGATATGAGTGAAGGGGGGATATTAATGGGGGAGTTTGCTAAGACTTTTCGTATGGTGGAGTATATGGTTGATTGGGCTGTGTGCAATCAATAAGCACGAGCATAGGATTGTCGTGCTTAGTTTATAGAATACTGGATGGTTATTTTGCTTTGATTTTTTACATCTTGTCGATGGACTTGACGAGGTAGAGAAGAGCTTCGGCGCGTTCGGTTTCGTCAGGAATTTCACGAGCGGCTTGATAAGCTGGATCGAGAACAGTGTAATCTTTTAAGTCATCAAAGATATCGCGATAGATATTGAATTTTTCGGAGCTTCCCATGTTGATTTTGTCGAGTAATGGAATGAGATCACGTAGAGCAGCTCTTTTGACTTCAGAAGTGGAGAGATTTTGAGAAATTGATTCTGGTTCAGTAATGACTTGCTCTGGTACAGTTGGCTCAACTGGAGCTGGTTCTGGAGTCGGTTCAGCGACTGGCTCTGGCATTACTGGTTCAGGGGCAACAGCTGGAGCTGGTGCGGGTGGAAGATTAGGATTGTTAAATTCAGGAATATCCATAGATTCTAACGGGGCAATTGGCTCAGGACCTTTTTCAACGGTGGCGACTTTGGGCTCTGGAAAAGGTCCGACTGGTTCATCGAGCTCGCCGGTATCACCTTCTGGCACAGAAGATGGAGCAGCAACGGGATCAGAAAAAACCGGGTCAACATTAGTAGTATTGGTAATATCGTCAATAGCTTTTTGTAGATCGTTGTCTACAGACGGATTAGTAGTTTGAGTTTGATTTTGGTCCATTTTGCCCACCTTTATAATTAATACTTATGTTAATATTAGCACAATTTTTTTAAATACGCAAGAAATTTACAATTTTATCGAGGAAGTCGAGTTTGATGTTTTCCATCGGGAGGTGACTACCGAGAGCGTCAACGATAGCTTCGCCACTGCCTTCTGGGAAGTAGACTTTAACATTGAGGCCGAAGCGTTTTTTGGGAATAAGAATAGCGGAATAATTGTTGCCTTCTTTGAGAATACCAAAAGCTCGAAAGTTTTCGTATTTATGAAGTTCGGTGCCTTCAGTGAGGCCAGTTTTGTCGAGAGTGTAGTTGATTTTGCGCGGGGGATGAAGATTAGAAGTTAGAATAGTGATGACGCTGAGGACGACGAGGGCAAGAAAAGGCCACCATTGGAGGAAAATAGAAAGTGTAATCAATCCAGCGCTAACAACAAAAAGACCAATGTACCAGGCAGTATTGTGAGTGCGTACAATGTATTCTTCGGCTTGCCAAGAGATTGGTTGAGATATTTTTGCCATAAGTTAATTATAGCACATAAATCAATATGTTGCGAAAAGCCAGATGGGATGATAAAATAGTTCTAATGGAGGGTTACCCAAGTGGTTGAAGGGGACGGTTTGCTAAATCGTTAGTCTGGGGCGACCTGGAGCGGGAGTTCGAATCTCCCACCCTCCGCCATGTCTCTGGCGAGACGTGTGAAAAAGCGAGACTCGTTCTTCGAATCGAATCTCCCACCCTCCGCCACGCTTCTGGAGGAAGCGCGTGAAAAAGCGGAATTCGGATCTACGATGCGAATCTCCCACCCTCCGCCAGAATGTGATATAATAAGGTTATGATGAAAAAGTTTTTGAAAATAGTTTTACCATTATTATTGATTGCGGCGATAGTCATCGGAGTGATGGTACCGGAGGCTTCCGCTTTGACTTTGCGAGAAGGGGCAGAGGCAGCACGATGCGATGGTTGTCCATCTGACTTGTTTGGTGAAACTGGGGCGTTTAGAAAAATTACGAATACTGTGCTGTTTGTAGTAGGTGTGATTGCAGTGATTATGTTAATAATTGGCGGTATTAAATATGTGATTTCCGGTGGTGATTCAAAAAAAGTGACAGATGCAAAAAATACAGTGCTTTATGCGATTATTGGTATGGTGATTGCGGTGTTTTCATACGCGATTGTGACTTTCGTGCTTTCGGCTTTGCCAACAGCAGAAGATGAAAAATTGCCAGAACAGACTGGGGCACTAATTTTAGACGCTAAGAGCTAAAATAGCGAAAACGATTTTTTGAGCACCGGCTTTTTGGAGTTTTTGATGGGCTGCACGAAGGGAAGCGCCGGTAGTCCAGACATCATCAAAAAGGATATAGGTAGTGTCTGGACTGATGGTGATACGGCTGTTAACTTCGTAGGCTGAGAAAGCTTGGCTGAGTCTAGTTTTACGGTCGGAACCGACTTGGACGGAGTTTTTGTTGCGGAGTAATAGTTTGGTGACTTGATAATTTGAACCACGTAAGTGGGCTAATTTTTTAGCAATTAGGGCAGTGTGGTCAAAACCGCGAGCACGAATGTGGGCGCTAGTAGTGGGAAGCGGGACGATGGCGACTGGACCATCGATAGAAGGTAGAGTTTGATTTAGGATTTCGGCGAGCGGAGAAGCAAGTGCGCGAACAGAATGATATTTGAGGTCGTGAATTAAGTTGCCGACAAGTTCGGAACGTTGATCTACTACATAGGCAGGTGGTAAATCTGGGCAGTTTGGACAGTTGCCGGTAGGGTTTTGGTGCTTACAATTTGGACAAACATTAGTGCGTTGTTCTAAAATGTTTTTTTTACAACGATTGCAAAGCGCGCTCCCTAAACATCCGCAACCCCTACAGGAGTGGGGCGCGATAAGGTCTAGCGGGTTCAGAATTGTTGTAATTTTTACAATATTTAGCATAATTCTCTTGATTTTATCATGGTGATGTTATAAAATACAAGCATAACAATATA